>CALRMF020000152.1:0-7230 GCA_943369035.1 Curvibacter sp. AEP1-3 | reverse complement strand
ACCCAGGAACCGGCGCCGCCCACAGCACCGGCACCCAACCCGGGCAACCCGGCAGGCATCATCTTCTGAGCCGGCGTCCCCTGGGGTCGTTGCAGCTCAGAACGTCAGCGTGTTCACGCCGCTGGCCGTGCCCAGCAGGCAGACCTGGGCGCGCTGGTGCGCAAACACGCCCACCGTCACCACCCCCGGCCACTGGTTGACTTCGGACTCGAAGGCCAGCGGGTCGGTGATGTTCAGGCCCGTCACGTCCAGGATGTGCTGGTCGTTGTCGGTCAACAGCGGCTTGCCGCCCTGCATGCGCACCTTGGCCGTGCCGCCCAGCGCGGCAAACTGGCGCACCAGGCGTTGCGTGGCCATGGGGATCACCTCCACCGGCAAGGGGTACTTGCCCAGCGTCTGCACCAGCTTCGATTCATCGGCAATGCAAACAAAACGGCGCGACTGCGCCGCCACGATCTTCTCGCGCGTGAGTGCGGCGCCACCACCCTTGATCATGTAGCCGCGACCGTCGATCTCGTCGGCACCGTCGATGTAGACCGACAGCTCGCCCACCGCATTGGCATCGAACACCTGAACGCCCAGCGCCAGCAGGCGCTCGGTGCTGGCCACCGAGCTGGAGACCGCGCCCTTGATCTGATCCTTCATCGTGGCCAGAGCGTCGATGAACTTGTTGACCGTGGAGCCGGTGCCGACGCCAACGATCTCGCCGGGAACCACGTATTGCAGGGCCGCCTGGCCGACCAGGGTCTTGAGTTCGTCTTGGGTGAGCATGTCTGAAAGGAGTGAGGGGTTGATCTGGGAAAATCGGGGGAACTTCTCGAATTATCCAAGATGTCCCTGATCCCCTACGCCCTCTCCCGCGCCGTGCTGTTCCGTATGGACCCCGAAGCCGCGCACGACGTCACCATCGACATGCTGGCGCGCACGCAGAACACCCTGCTGGCCTGCGGCTACCGCCAGCATCGCGTGGACGACCCGGTGCGCCTCGCCGGCCTGCTGTTCCCTAACCGCGTGGGCATGGCGGCCGGACTGGACAAGAACGCGCGCTGCATCGACGGCCTGGGTGCGATGGGCTTCGGCTTTGTGGAGGTGGGCACCGTCACGCCACTGGCGCAGCCGGGCAACCCGAAGCCGCGCATGTTCCGCCTGCCGGCCGCGAATGCGCTGATCAACCGCATGGGCTTCAACAACGACGGGCTGGACGCCTTTATCGCCAACGTGAAGCAGGCCACCTTCCGCCAGCAAGCCGGCACCCCCCTGCTGCTGGGCCTGAACATCGGCAAGAACGCTGCCACCCCGATCGAGCGCGCCACCGACGACTACCTGATTGGCTTGGCCGGCGTCTACCCGCACGCCGACTACGTCACCATCAACATCTCCAGCCCCAACACCAAGAACCTGCGTGCACTGCAGAGCGACGAAGCCTTGGATGCCCTACTCGGCGCCATCGCCGCCCGACGCGAGCAGCTCGCACAGCAGTACAACAAGCGTGTGCCCATCTTCGTGAAGATCGCGCCCGATCTGGATGAGGAGCAGGTGAAGGTCATCGCCGCCACGCTGCTGCGCCATGGCATGGACGGCGTCATCGCCACCAACACCACGCTCAGCCGTGACGCCGTGCAGGGGCTGGAGCATGCGGCAGAGACTGGCGGCCTGTCAGGCGCGCCGGTGCTGGAGGTCAGCAACCGCGTCATCCGCCAGCTGCGCGCCGCCCTCGGCCGTGACTACCCCATCATCGGCGTCGGCGGCATCCTGAGTTCGGCGGACGCGCTGAGCAAGATCGAGGCCGGCGCCGACCTGGTGCAGATCTACACCGGCCTGATCTACAAGGGGCCGGAACTGGTGCGGCAGAGCGCGGAAGCGATCAAAAACCGACTCCAGGCCTCGACCCGCGGGCGCTGACAGCTACTGTTTCGATAGCAGATCGGCGACATACTCGCCGATCGCCATGCTGCTGGTCAGTCCCGGCGATTCGATGCCGAACAGGTTGACCAGGCCCGGCACGCCGTGCAGGGCCGGACCATCGATGCGGAAATCGGGCGCTTTCTCACCGGGGCCATAGATCTTGGGCCGCACACCGCTGTAGCTGGGCTGCAGCGCGCCATCGGGCAGCGCGGGCCAGTAACGCCGCACCTCGGCGTAGAAGCCGTCGGCGCGGCGCGGGTCCACGGTGTAGTCGATGGTCTCGGGCTGCTTGGTGTCCAGCCACTCCAGGTCGGGGCCGAACTTGGCTTGCCCGCCCAGGTCCAGCGTGAGGTGCACGCCCAGCCAGGCGTCGGCCGGTGCCGGATAGATCAGGCGCGAGAACGGCGAGCGGCCGGCCAAGGCGTAGTAGCTGCCCTTGGCGTAGCTCTCGTGCGGCACATGGCGCACCTCCAGCCCCTCGAAGCGGCGCGCCAGCGCACAGGCGTGCAGCGCCGCCGAATTGACCACGATGCTGGACGCGATCTCGCTGCCGTCGGCCATGCGCAGCACATGGGGCACCCCGCCCTGCCCCAGCACGGCCGATTCGACCGCCGAGCCCAGGGCCACCATGCCACCCGCGTTCTCCAGATCGCCCTGCAGTGCCAGCATGAAGCCATGGCTGTCGACGATGCCGGTGGTGGGCGACAGCAGCGCGGCTGTGCAGGCCAGCGCCGGCTCCAGCGCCTGGGCTTGCGCCGCGTCCAGCCATTGCACCGGCACGCCGTTGGCCACCGCCCTGTCCTGCAGGCCACGCAAGGCCGCCACTTCGGCTTCGGTGGTGGCCACGACCAGCTTGCCGCAGTTGCGGTGGTCCACGCCATGGCTGGCGCACAGGGCGTAGAGCAGTTCCTTGCCGCGCACGCACAGCCTGGCCTTGAGCGAACCGGGCGTGTAGTACAGGCCGGCGTGGATCACCTCGCTGTTGCGCGAACTCACGCCCTGGCCGATGGCGGTTTGCGCTTCGACCACGATCACCTCGCGCCCGGCCAGCGCCAGGGCCCGCGCCACTGCCAGGCCCACCACACCGGCCCCGATCACCACGCTATCGACTTGCTCCACGGTTCAACTCCGCACAGGACAACAGACAATAAAAAAGGACCGGGCATTGCTGCCAGGTCCTTTGGTTTTGGTGGGCGATACATGGATCGAACATGTGACCCCTGCAGTGTGAATGCAGTGCTCTACCGCTGAGCTAATCGCCCTGAATTCCGTTTGCTTGAAGGCTTACGTCTTCAGGAAAACCAGAATTATACCACAAGTTTTGACGCCTCAGAACTCACGCGCTCTGACGCCACACGGTCTTGCCGCCACTGGCCTTGTCGAGCTGGGCCAACAGGTCCTCGTGGGCAGCCAGTTCCTGCTCGTTGGCCACCAACACCGGCAACTCGAAGCGGCTCAAGTCCACGCGTTCGAAGTTGCCGCTGGTGCTGCCGGCTTCGGCCACGTCGATCAGCAGCGCATCCTGCCCGCGCGTGAGGTTGATGTAGACATCGGCCAGCAGTTCCGCGTCCAGCAGCGCGCCGTGCAGCGTGCGGCCGGAGTTGTCCACGCCCAGGCGGTCGCACAGCGCGTCGAGCGAGTTGCGCTTGCCCGGGAACATCTCCTTGGCCATCACCAGCGTGTCGGTGATGCTGGCCACAAACTCGGCAAATCGCGGCTTGCCGATGAGTTCCAGCTCCTTGTTCAGGAAGCCGACGTCGAAGGCCGCGTTATGGATGATGATCTCGGCGCCCTGCAGGTAGGCCAGGATTTCCTCGGCCACCTCGGCGAACTTGGGCTTGTCACGCAGGAACTCGTTGCTGATGCCGTGCACCCGCAGCGCGTCCTCGTGGCTGTCGCGCTCGGGGTTGAGGTAGAAGTGCAGGTTGTTGCCGGTGAGCTTGCGGTTGAGCAGCTCCACACAACCGATTTCGATGATGCGGTCGCCGCCTTCGGCGGACAGACCGGTGGTTTCAGTGTCGAGGACGATCTGGCGCATGGACGTCATCATACCGACCCGATATCCTCCCGCGCCGCTTGGCCGCAAATGAAAACAGCCCCTCGCGGGGCTGTTTTGCATGAACGCCGAAAAGCCGGTTCAGTGATTTTCTTTGGCGAGGTTGATGGTGTATTTCGGAATCTCCACCACCAGATCCTTCTGCCCTAGGATGGCCTGACAGCTCAGGCGCGAGTTGGGCTCCAGGCCCCAGGCGCGGTCGAGCATGTCCTCTTCGTTCTCGTCCAGCTCATTGAGCGAGTTGAAGCCTTCGCGCACGATGACGTGGCAGGTGGTGCAGGCGCAGCTCATGTCACAGGCATGCTCGATCTCGATGTCGTTGTCCAGCAGCGCCTCGCAGATGGAGGTGCCGGCCGGTGCGCTGATCTGGGCCCCCTGAGGGCAGAGCTCGGCGTGGGGAAGAATCTTGATGATGGGCATGGTGGGCTCGGGAAGGGGTCTCAGACCGTTTCAATGTTTTTGCCAGCCAGCGCCTGCTGGATGCCGCGGTTCATGCGCAGTGCCGCGAAGGCTTCTGTGCCTTTCGCGAGCGCCTCGGTGGCGGTATCGATGGCCGCGGCATCGTCTTGCGTGCGGATGGTATCCAAGCTGGCCATCAGCGCGTCGACCGCCGCACGCTCGTCAGCCGACAACAGGTCACCGTCAGCGGCCAGCGCGCTGCGTGTGGCCAGCAGCATACGGTCGGCCTCGACCCGCGCTTCCACCAGCGCGCGTGCCTGCATGTCCTGCTGTGCGGTGCTGAAGCTCTCCTGCAGCATCCTGGCAATCTGCTCATCGCCTAGGCCGTAAGACGGCTTGACGGCGATGCTGGCTTCCACGCCGCTGGTCTGCTCCTTGGCGGCCACGTTCAGCAGCCCATCGGCGTCGATGGTGAAGGTGACGCGGATGCGCGCCGCACCGGCCGCCATGGGCGGGATGCCACGCAGCTCAAACCTCGCCAGGCTGCGGCAGTCGGCCACCAGGTCGCGTTCGCCCTGCACCACATGCAGGGCCATGGCGGTCTGACCGTCCTTGTAGGTGGTGAAATCCTGCGCCATCGCGGTGGGGATGGTCTGGTTGCGCGGCACGATGCGCTCGACCAGGCCGCCCATGGTCTCGATGCCGAGCGACAGCGGGATCACGTCCAGCAACAGCAGGTCGCCAGCCGGGTTGTTGCCGGCCAGCTGGTTGGCCTGGATGGCGGCGCCCAGCGCCACCACCTCGTCCGGATTCAGATTGATGAGCGGGTCCCGACCGAAGAACTCACCCACGGTGCGGCGGATCACCGGCATGCGCGTGGAGCCGCCGACCATGACCACGCCCTGCACCTCGTCCACCGTCAGCTTGGCGTCGCGCAGCACCTTGCGCACGGTGCTCATGGTGCGTGCCGTCAAGGCTGCGGTGCAGGCCTCGAACTGGTCACGGTTGAGCGAGAAGTCCACCGCGCCGCTAGAGAGTTCCAGCTCGACAGTGACGATCTCTTCCTCCGACAGCGCTTCCTTGGCGGCACGCGCCTCGGTCATCAGGCGGGCTTGGTCTTCCGGCGTGTCGGCCGTGAGGCCGGTTTCGGTCAGCAGCCAGTCGGCCAGCGCGCGGTCATAGTCGTCGCCGCCCAGGGCCGAGTCGCCACCGGTGGCCATCACCTCGAACACGCCCTGGGACAGGCGCAGGATGGAGATGTCGAAGGTACCGCCGCCGAGGTCGTACACCGCGTAGACGCCCTCGCTGGCGTTGTCCAGCCCGTAAGCAATGGCGGCGGCCGTGGGCTCGTTGATCAGCCGCAGCACGTTCAGGCCAGCCAGCTTGGCAGCGTCCTTGGTGGCCTGGCGCTGGGCATCGTCGAAGTAGGCCGGCACGGTGATGACCGCGCCATAGAGGTCGTCGTTGAAGGTGTCTTCGGCGCGGTAGCGCAGCGTGGCCAGGATCTCGGCACTCACCTCCACCGGGGTCTTGTCACCGGCGATGGTGCGTACCTGCACCATGCCCGGGGCGTCCACCAGCGCATAGGGCAGCTTCGCGGCATTGGCAATGTCGGCCAGTCCGCGGCCCATCAGGCGCTTGGCAGAGGCGATGGTGTTGCCCGGATCGTCGGTCTGATGCGCCAGGGCGTCGAAACCGATCTGGCGCCCGCCGCCCGCGAGGTAACGCACGACCGACGGCAGGATGACGCGCCCCTGCGCATCGGGCAGGCACTCGGCCACACCGTGGCGCACGGCGGCCACCAGCGAATGCGTGGTCCCCAGGTCGATGCCGACCGCGATGCGCCGCTGGTGCGGATCGGGGGCCTGACCGGGTTCGGAAATCTGCAGCAATGCCATGGTTGTTCTTTCGGGGCGGGCGCTTATTGTCCTGCGGCCCGGCTTTCCATCTGTTCGTAACGGGCTTCGATGTCGCGGCCGAAGCGCTCGATGAACATCAGCGCCCTGACCTGCGCCACAGCGCCGGTGTAGTCGTGTGCCGCGTCCAGCAGTTGCTCACATTTTTGCAGCACCTCGCGCCGGCTGCGTGCCACCTGATCGCTGATCTGATCCAGGTCTTCGAGGTTGTCCGCCTCGTCCAGCGCCTCGCGCCATTCCATCTGCTGCATCAGGAAGGCCGGTGGCATGGCGGTGTTGTTCTCGGCGTTCACCGGCGTCCCGTGCAGTTCGCACAGGTAGGCGGCGCGCTTGAGCGGGTCCTTCAGGCGCTGGTAGGCCTCGTTGATGCGTACCGACCACTGCATGGCCACGCGCTGCGCCGCCGCCCCCTGGGCGGCAAACTTGTCCGGGTGCGCTTCACGCTGCAGCTCTTTCCAGCGCGCATCGATGGCGGCGCGGTCCTGCGCAAACTGCTGCGGCAGCCCGAAGAGCTCGAAGTCGTTGGATTGCAGGTTCACACGCGGAACGACTCACCACATCCGCAACGATCGCGTTCGTTCGGATTGTTGAACTTGAAGCCCTCGTTCAGGCCCTCGCGCACGAAGTCGAGCTCGGTGCCGTCGATGTAAGACAGGCTCTTGGGATCGACCAGCACCTTGACGCCGTGGCCTTCGAACACGATGTCCTCCGGCGCGATCTCGTCCACATACTCCAGCTTGTAGGCCAGGCCGGAGCACCCGGTGGTCTTGACGCCCAGGCGCACGCCCACGCCCTTGCCACGCTTGCTCAGGTAGCGATTCACATGCCGGGCTGCGGCTTCAGTCAGGGTTACTGCCATATCTGTCTTTCATCCCCGCTCACCACAACTCAAGTCCAGGGCACCCGTGGAACCGGCTTTGCCGGGCCACCGGGTGCGCCCCCTTGAGGGGGAGG
>CALRMF020000151.1:0-7230 GCA_943369035.1 Curvibacter sp. AEP1-3 | reverse complement strand
TGCTGCCGGTGGTGCGCGAGGCGGTGAAGCTCGGCGTGCCGGTCTCGGTCGACACTTACAAGCCGCAGGTCATGCAGGCGGTGCTCGATCTAGGGGCCGACATCATCAACGACATCTGGGCCCTGCGCTGGCGTGATGCGCCTGATGGCCTGGATGGCCGCCAGGTGGTGGCGCAGCACCCGGCCTGTGGCGTGTGCCTGATGCACATGCACCGCGAGCCGCAGACCATGCAGGCCACGCCGATGGAAGGCGACGTGGTGCCGCAGGTGCTCTCATTCTTGCGGCAGGTAGCGCTTGATCTGCAAGGGCTGGGGGTCGACAAGGCCCGCATCGTGCTGGACCCCGGCATCGGCTTCGGCAAGACGGTGGCGCAGAACTTCGCGCTGCTGGCGCGTCAGCCCGAGCTGCTGGCGGCCGGTTACCCGCTGCTGGCCGGCTGGTCGCGCAAGTCGTCGATCGGCGCGGTGGCCAGCCCGCCGCAGGGCACGGCGCTGCCGCCCGGCGTGCACGAACGCATGGTGCCCAGCGTGGCGGCGGCGCTGCTGGCGGTGGAGCGCGGCGCGGCCATCGTGCGCGTGCACGACGTGCTGCCTACCGTACAGGCGCTGCAGGTGCTCGCCGCTATAAAATAAGTAGCGCTCTGCGCTCACTCCTCAAGGACAGGACACAGAAATGAGCAGAAAATATTTCGGTACCGACGGCATCCGCGGCACGGTGGGTCAGGCGCCCATCACACCCGACTTCGTGCTCAAGCTGGCACATGCGGTGGGTCGTGTGCTCAAGCGCAGCGAGGCGCGGCCGCTGGTGCTGATCGGCAAGGACACCCGCATTTCCGGCTACATGCTGGAGAGCGCGCTGGAGTCCGGCTTCAATTCGGCCGGGGTGGACGTCATGCTGCTCGGCCCCTTGCCCACGCCGGGCGTGGCGTATCTCACGCGGGCGCAACGCGCTTCGCTCGGCGTGGTCATCAGCGCCAGCCACAACCCCTATGCCGACAACGGCATCAAGTTCTTCAGCGCCCAGGGCACCAAGCTGCCGGACGAGTGGGAGCTGGCGGTGGAGGCGGCCATGGACGAGCCGCCGGTGTGGGCCGACTCGGCCAGCCTGGGCCGTGCGCGCCGGCTGGACGATGCGGCGGGCCGCTACATCGAGTTCTGCAAGAGCACGTTTGCCAACGAACTGACGCTCAAGGGGCTGAAGATCGTGGTCGATGCCGCGCATGGTGCGGCGTACCACATCGCGCCCAAGGTGTTCCACGAGCTCGGCGCCGAGGTGGTGGCCATCGGATGCGCGCCGGACGGCCTCAACATCAACCACGAGGTGGGAGCCACCCACACCGATGCGCTGGTGGCGGCCGTCAAAGCGCACCAGGCCGACTACGGCGTGGCATTGGACGGTGATGCCGACCGGCTGATGATGGTTGACGCCTCGGGTCGTCTCTACAACGGCGACGAACTGCTGTACCTGATGGCGGACGACCGCCTGGGCCGTGACGAGCATGTGCCCGGCGTGGTGGGCACGCTCATGACCAACATGGCGGTGGAAGTGGCCTTCAAGAAGCGCGGCGTGCAGTTCGTGCGCGCCAAGGTGGGCGACCGTTATGTGCTGGAAGAGCTGCACAAGCACAAATGGCTGCTCGGCGGCGAAGGCTCGGGTCACCTGCTGGCGCTGGACAAGCACACCACCGGCGACGGCCTGGTGTCGGCACTGCAGGTGCTGCAGACCTGCGTGCGCAGCGAGCGCAGCATGGCGCAGCTGCTTTCAGACGTGACGCTGTTCCCGCAGACCCTGATCAACGTGCGCCTGCAACCGGGTCAGGACTGGAAGGCCAACACCCGGCTGGCCGAGGAAACCAAGGCGGTGGAAGCTGAATTGGGCGACCACGGCCGGGTGCTGATCCGCGCCAGCGGCACCGAGCCGCTGGTGCGCGTGATGGTGGAGGCGCGGGATGCGGCGCAGGCGAAGACCTGCGCCGAGCGGCTGGCGGCAACCTTGCGGACGAACTGAGGCGTCAGCGCCTCACGCGCTGCCCCTGTGCGTCGATCACCGCTTCCCCATCTTCCTTGCTGAACGCCCCTTGCTGCGGCTGCGGCAGGATGTCCAGCACCAGCTCGGAGGGACGGCACAGCCGGGTGCCCAGTGGCGTGACCACCAGCGGGCGGTTGATCAGGATCGGGTGCGCCAGCATGGCGTCGATCAGCTCGTCATCGCTGCGCGCCGGATCGAGCAGGCCGAGTTCGCTGCACAGCGCTTCCTTGCTGCGCATGACCTCGCGCACGCTCAGGCCGCTGGCGGCGATCAGGGTCAGCAACTCCTCGCGCGTCGGCGGTGTTTTCAGGTACTCAATGACCGCCGGCTCCACGCCACTGTTGCGGATCATGGCCAGGGTGTTGCGCGAGGTGCCGCACTTGGGGTTGTGGTAGATCGTGATGGTGCGCATGGCGTGATTCTCCTGGAGGTTCAACGGCGCTCGTACCAGGCCTTGGAGTTGTTGACGACGCGCACCACCAGCAGCATGACGGGCACTTCGATCAACACGCCGACCACGGTGGCCAGCGCGGCGCCCGAGTGGAAGCCGAACAGGCTGATGGCCGCGGCCACGGCCAGCTCGAAGAAGTTGGAGGCGCCGATCAGCGCTGACGGACAGGCGATCTCATGCTTTTCACCGACAGCGCGATTGAGCCAGTAGGCCAGCGCCGAGTTGAAGAACACCTGAATCAGGATCGGCACGGCCAGCAGGGCAATCACCAGCGGCTGCTGCAGGATGGCTTCGCCCTGGAAGGCGAACAGCAGCACCAGCGTGGCCAGCAGGGCGGTGATGGACCAGGGGCCGATGCGCGCCATGGCGGCGTCGAAAGCGGCTTGGCCCTTCGCCAGCAGCGCCTTGCGCCACAGCTGGGCCAGGAAAACCGGCACCACGATGTACAGCACGACCGAGGTCAGCAGCGTGTCCCACGGTACGGTGATGGCGGAGAGGCCGAGCAGGAAGGCCACCAACGGCGCGAAGGCCACCACCATGATGCTGTCGTTCAGTGCCACCTGCGTCAGCGTGAACAGCGGGTTGCCCCCTGTGAGGCGGCTCCAGACGAACACCATGGCGGTGCAGGGTGCGGCGGCCAGCAGGATCAGGCCGGCGATGTAGCTGTCCAATTGCTCGGCCGGCAAGTACGGCGCAAACAGCTGGCGGATGAACAGCCAGCCAAGCAGGGCCATGGAAAACGGCTTGACCAGCCAGTTGACGAACAGGGTGACGCCGATGCCTTTCACGTGCTGGCGCACCTCGTGCAGCGCGCCAAAGTCCACCTTCACCAGCATCGGGATGATCATCACCCAGATCAGGACGCCGACCGGCAGGTTGACCTGCGCCACTTCCATGCGGCCGATGGCTTGGGCCACGCCGGGCAACAGTTGGCCGAGCCCGATGCCGGCGACGATGCAGAGGAACACCCACAGCGTCAGGTAACGCTCGAACACGCTCATGGGTGCGCCTGCCGCCTGCTTGGCGGTCACTTCGCATTGCACGCTCATGCTCAGTCTCCCTGGGCCAGATCGCGTGCGGAGGTCTGCAGCCGCTGCTGCGCCAGCTTCTCCTGTGGCAGGTTGACCAGCAACTCGATGCGACGCTTGATGGCCAGCAAGGTCTGGCGGAAGGCTTCCAGGCGTTGCGCGTCCGTGCCCTGGACCTCGGACGGGTCGGCATAACCCCAGTGCGCGGTGGCCGGGTGGCCGGGCCACACGGGGCAGACCTCGCCAGCGGCGTTGTCGCAGACGGTGATGATCAGGTCCATCTGCGGCGCACCCGGCGCGGCGAACTCGTCCCAGCTCTTGCTACGCAGGCCCGAGGTCTGGATGCCGGCGGCCTGCAGCACCTGCAGGCCAAGCGGGTTGGGTTGCTGGTTGTCGCGCGGGCTGCTGCCGGCCGAAAAGGCCTTGAAGCGGCCGCCGCCGACATGGTTGAGGATGGCCTCGGCCAGAATGCTGCGCGCCGAGTTGTGCGTGCAGAGGAAGAGGACGTTGAGGGGCTGGGTCGTGCTCATGGTGATTCGGCAGGCAAGGTGAAAGAGGTCAGCAGCAGGCCTTGGCACCGTTGGCCGCCTGGGCCGCGGTGGGGGCGCAGCAGCCGCTGCTGGCCTTGGAATTTGCTACATTTTTAGGAGCTTTCGGCGCACAGCAGGCGGGCGCGGAGGCCTGATTTGGCTCCGAACTCTTTTGGCTGAACACCGGAATGTTGTCCAGTGTGTGGAACTGCTCCCAGGCAATGCCTTGCGGATCGGTCACCCAGTACTTGTCGCTGCGCGCGTAGCAACAGGTGGTTTCGCCTTCGTCGAGCATCGCCATGTCGGCCTGCGCGGCCTGGGCCTTGAGCGTCTGCAGTTCCTCGGTGGACTCGACCTGGATGCCCAGGTGGTCCAGGCCCGGTTGCGCGCCACGGGTCGAAATGGCGAAGTTCACCGGCGGGTCCTGCAGCATCCATTTGGCGTAGTCGCCCTCGGTGCGGGCCGGCGCTTGGTTGAACATGGCGGAGTAGAAGGCGATGTTCTTCGCCAGGTCATCGACGTGCAGGTGGACGTGGAAGCGTTTCATGGAATCTCCTTGCGTGAGGGGTAACGGGGTTGGGATGAGGTCAGCAAGTCGAGGCGCAAACCGCCTTCTTCTTGCGTTTGGGAACCAGGTCGCAGGCGGCGCCCTGGCAGCAGTGCTCGGTCAGGTAGGCTAGCAGGGCGTCCATCTGGCCGAAGTTGGCGCGGTAGACCAGAAAACGGCCTTGCGGCTCACTGCTGACCAGTTGCGCATGCGCCAGCTCCTTGAGGTGGAAGGACAGGGCGCTCGGGCTGATCTCCAGTGCTTCCGCCAGCGTGCCGGCCGTTAAGCCGTCGGGGCCGGCGCCCACCAGGGCGCGGAAGGCGCGCAGGCGCTGGGCCTGGGCCAGGGCGGCGAGTGACTTCAGGGCGTCGGCTTCGGCGTACGGCGTGTTTTTCATGTTTCAATGATAGTTGAAATATTGAAGTAATGCAAACCTCGGCGCAACATGGCAACGGGAATGGGCTGGTGTCATGAATCCGTCACGCAATTGCCATGAGCGCGTCACGCCCCACCACCACACTGCCGCCATGACTGATACAGACATGGGAGCCGTTCATGGGTCAAGGATTTGGTGAGAAGTACGAGCAGGGCGCGGGCGTCAATGACAGCGCCAACCTGCATTTCGAGGGCGTGGAGACGAACCGGCGCGAGGTGCTGAAGTGCACGGCCGCGGCGGTGGCCATGCTGGTGGGCTCGCATGCCCTGGGCGCCACCGTGGTGCGCGGCAAGCCGCTGGGCTTTACCGGGGTGCCGGTGTCGTCGGCCGACACGCTGGTGGTGCCGCCCGAGTACGAGGCGCAGGTGCTGTACCGCTGGGGTGACGCCGTGGGCGCCAAGGCCGGCTCACCTGCCTTTCGGGCCGACGGCAGCAACAGCTGGGAAGAGCAGGCCTTGCAGGCCGGCATGCACCACGACGGCATGGCCTTCTTCCCGATCGACGGCAACCCGCGCCACGGCCTGCTGGCCATCAACCACGAGTACACCGACGACGGCCTGCTGCACGCCGACGGCATGAAGACCTGGAACGCCGACAAGGTGCGCAAGTCGCAGGCGGCGCATGGCGTGAGCGTGATCGAGATCGTCGAGCGACTGGGGCAGTGGCGTGTCATGCCGGGTTCGCGTTATGCGCGCCGCATCACCGGCAACACGCCGATGGACATCGGTGGCCCGGCCCGCGGTCACGCCCTGATGAAGACGGCGGCCGATCCGTCCGGCATCCGTGTGCTGGGCACGCTGAACAACTGCGCCTCGGGCAAGACGCCCTGGGGCACCTACCTGACCTGCGAAGAGAACTGGAACGGCTACTTCTCCTCGCAGGAGAAGCCCAGTGCCGACGAGCAACGCTACGGCCTGCGCCACAAGGGCTGGGGCTACCGCTGGCACGAGCATGACGAGCGTTTCGATGCTGCCAAACACCCGAACGAACCGCACCGCTTCGGCTGGGTGGTGGAGATCGATCCGATGGACCCGAAGCAGACCCCCGTCAAGCGCACGGCGCTGGGGCGCATCAAGCACGAGGGTGCCACCGCCACGCTGTCCAAGGACGGCCGCGCCGTGGTCTACATGGGTGACGACGAACGCTTCGAGTACATCTACAAGTTCGTCTCGCGCGACAAGGTGCGCCCGGGTGGCTTTGCAGCCAACAAGACGCTGCTCGACCACGGCACGCTCTACGTGGCGCGCTTCGACGCGCGCGGTTACGGCCGCTGGATCGCGCTGGTGCACGGCCAGAACGGCCTGACGGCCGACAAGGGGTTTGTCGACCAGGGCGAGGTGCTGGTCAAGACGCGCCAGGCGGCCGATACCGTGGGCGCCACCAAGATGGACCGGCCGGAGTGGATCGCGGTGCACCCGCACACCGGTGAGGTGTTCGTCACGCTGACCAACAACAGCCTGCGCGGCCAGCCCGGCCGCGAGGTGGATGAGGCCAACCCGCGCCCCGACAACATCATGGGCCACATCGTCCGCTGGCGCGAGGGCGGCGGTGCCGCGCACGACGCGGCAGCCGACGAGTTCCGCTGGATGCACTTCGCACTGGCTGGTGACCCGAATGCCGGCAAACCGGAGCACCGCGGCAACATCAAGGGCGACATCTACGGCAGCCCCGACGGCCTGGCTTTCGACGACAGCGGCCTGCTGTGGATTCAGACCGACATTTCCACCTCGGCCATGCACAAGGGGCCGTACAAGCCGATCGGCAACAACATGATGCTGTGTGCTGACCCGGCCACCGGCGACACCAAGCGCTTCCTCACCGGCCCGGCGGGTTGCGAGATCACCGGTATTGCCTTCACGCCCGATCGCCGCTTCATGTTCGTCAACGTGCAGCACCCGGGTGAGACCGCCAGCGAGCGCAGCGACCCGGCGGCGCCGCAGGCGGTGAGCAGCTGGCCGGACGGCCCGGCCGGCGGCCGGCCGCGCTCGGCCACCGTGGTGATCCGCCGCAAGGACGGCGGCATCGTCGGCACCTGATGACCCAGCAAAGGCCCCGTCCCCCGGGGCTTTTTCATATCTGCAAGTCCATGAACTGAATTGAACACAAGGAGAACATGATGAAAGAACTGCCCAACCCGACCTTCCCGCTCTCGCCCGTGACCTTGCCCCGGGGGTCGCTTCACCGCCAAGATCAGCCGGCCGCTGGCACAG
>CALRMF020000150.1:0-7239 GCA_943369035.1 Curvibacter sp. AEP1-3 | reverse complement strand
ATGGACTTCGTCTCGGCGCATGGCGGCGCCATTCCCGCCAGCGCCATGGGCTCGCGGCTGGACGCGGCCGAGCCGGGCCAGTTTGCGCATCCGCTGGTGGTGCGGGCGAAGCTCGAGATTGCGGCCGCCTGCCACGCCCACGGCAAAGTGCCTTCCCACTGTGTGGTCACTGAATTCAGTGATACTGAAGCGATGAAGGCGGCCGCGGTGAAGGCCGCGCGCGAGTTCGGCTACACGCGCATGTGGAGCATCCATCCGAGCCAGATCCGTCCTATTCTGGAGGCGCTGGCGCCAAGCGAGGCCGAGATCGAGCGTGCCGCAGCACTCATCGTGGCGGCCGCAGGCGCACAATGGGCGCCGGTGAGCTTCCAAGGCCAGTTGCATGACCGCGCCAGCTACCGCTATTTCTGGCAGGTGCTGGAACGTGCTCACCAGACCGGCCGGCATCTGCCCGATGCCATCCAGGCCTACTTCCAGTCAGACCGATAAACCCGAAGGAGACGCACGATGAAAGCACTGCTCACCCTGGTACTCGTGGCGGCCATACCCCTGACCCTGCTGGCGCAGAATGCCCCGAGCCGCAAGACCCACTACGCCCAGGGCAAACAGGCGGCGCCGGTGAAGCTGGCCAAGACCGCGGTGGCCGCCGCGCCTGTGGCAGCGCCTGTGCCGCTGTCTGCGCAGGCGCTGGAGCTGGCCGAGCGGGTGCAGGTCGGCCACATGCCGTGCGAACTGGGGGCTTCCGTGACGGTGGAAGCCGATCCCAAGGCGCCCGGTTACTTCCATGTGCGTCTGGCCAAGGAGAGTTTCCACATGGCCCCGGTGGTGTCCGCCACCGGCGCGATGCGGCTGGAAGACCAGCACGCTGGTGCCGTCTGGCTGCAGCTGGCCAACAAGTCCATGCTGGTCAGTACCAAGCACGGCAAGCGCCTGGTGGACGCCTGCATGAGCCCGGCCCAGGTGGCCGTGGCGGCTGTGATGGAGAAGAACCCGCCGCCGTCACTGCTTGACCCGGTGACGCCGCCGGCGGCCATGCGCAATGCGCTGGCCTTGCAGGATGCTGCGGAGTAGATCGCAGCCCGCGCCCAAGCGACAAGGGCTGGAACCATTTTTGATTGTTGAAGAAGGAGCTTTTCATGTTGCAAGCCTACCGCGCCCATGTCGCAGAACGCGCCGCGCTCGGCATTCCCCCGCTGCCGCTGTCTGCCAAGCAGACCGCTGAACTGATCGAACTGCTGAAGAACCCGCCCAAGGGCGAGGAATCGGTGCTGGTCGATCTCATCACCCACCGCGTCCCGGCCGGTGTGGACGATGCTGCCAAGGTCAAGGCCAGCTACCTGGCCGCCGTGGCCCATGGCACCGAGAAGTGCGCTTTGATCTCGCGTGAGAAGGCCACCGAGCTGCTAGGCACCATGCTGGGCGGCTACAACCTGACGCCGCTGATTGACCTGCTGGATGACGCCCAGGTGGGCGCTGTGGCTGCCGAGGGTCTGAAGAAGACCCTGCTGATGTTCGACCAGTTCCACGACGTCAAGGAAAAGGCCGACAAGGGCAATGCCCACGCCAAGGCCGTGCTGCAGAGCTGGGCCGATGCCGAGTGGTTCACCAGCCGCCCTGAAGTGCCGCAGAGCATCACCCTGACCGTGTTCAAGGTCACCGGCGAGACCAACACCGACGACCTGTCGCCCGCGCCCGATGCCTGGAGCCGCCCCGACATCCCGCTGCATGCCCTGGCCATGCTCAAGAACAAGCGCGACGGCATCACGCCGGAAGAAGACGGCAAGCGCGGCCCGGTGAAGTTCATCGAGGACCTGCGTGCCAAGGGCAATCTGGTGGCCTACGTCGGCGACGTGGTCGGCACCGGCTCCTCGCGCAAGTCGGCCACCAACTCCGTGCTGTGGTTCACCGGCGAAGACATTCCCTTCGTGCCGAACAAGCGCTTCGGCGGCGTCTGCCTGGGCGGCAAGATCGCCCCGATTTTCTACAACACCATGGAAGATGCGGGCGCCCTGCCGATCGAGCTGGACGTGAGCCAGATGAACATGGGCGACACCGTCGAGCTGCGCCCCTACGAGGGCAAGGCGCTGAAGGACGGCAAGGTGATTGCCGAGTTCCAGGTCAAGAGCGACGTGCTGTTTGACGAAGTGCGCGCCGGTGGCCGCATTCCGCTGATCATCGGCCGTGGCCTGACCGGCAAGGCGCGCGAGGCGCTGGGTCTGCCCCCGAGCACGCTGTTCCGCCTGCCGAAGAACCCGACCGCCAAGGTCAAGGGTTACACGCTGGCGCAGAAGATGGTGGGCCGTGCCTGCGGTCTGCCCGAAGGCCAGGGCGTGCTGCCCGGCACCTACTGCGAGCCGAAGATGACCTCGGTGGGCTCGCAGGACACCACGGGTCCGATGACCCGCGACGAGCTGAAGGACCTGGCCTGCCTGGGCTTCAGCGCCGACCTGGTGATGCAGTCCTTCTGTCATACCGCCGCCTACCCGAAGCCGGTGGACGTGAAGATGCACCATGAGCTGCCTGACTTCATCAGCACCCGCGGCGGCATTTCGCTGCGCCCGGGCGACGGCATCATTCACAGCTGGCTCAACCGCATGCTGCTGCCCGACACCGTGGGCACCGGCGGCGACAGCCACACCCGCTTCCCGATCGGCATCTCCTTCCCGGCCGGCTCCGGCCTGGTGGCCTTTGCGGCGGCCACCGGCGTCATGCCGCTGGACATGCCCGAGTCGGTGCTGGTGCGCTTCAAGGGCAAGATGCAGCCCGGCGTCACGCTGCGTGACCTGGTGCACGCCATCCCGCTGTACGCCATCAAGCAGGGCCTGCTGACGGTGGAGAAGAAGGGCAAGAAGAACATCTTCTCCGGCCGCATCCTGGAAATCGAAGGTCTGCCAGACCTGAAGGTGGAACAGGCCTTCGAGCTGTCCGACGCCTCGGCCGAGCGTTCCGCCGCCGGCTGCACGGTGCAGCTCAACAAGGAGCCGATCATCGAGTACATCAACAGCAACATCGTGCTGCTGAAGAACATGATCGCCAACGGCTACCACGACGAGCGCACCATCGCGCGCCGCATCAAGGCCATGGAAGCCTGGCTGGCCAAGCCGGAACTGCTCACGGCCGACAAGGACGCCGAGTACGCCGCCGTGATCGAGATCGACCTGGCCGAGATCACCGAGCCCATCGTCTGCTGCCCGAACGACCCGGACGACGCGAAGACCCTGTCGGATGTGGCTGGCGCCACCATCGACGAGGTCTTCATCGGCTCCTGCATGACCAACATCGGTCACTTCCGTGCCGCTTCCAAGCTGCTCGAAGGCAAGAAGGACATCCCGGTCAAGCTCTGGCTGGCCCCGCCGACCAAGATGGACCAGCACCAGCTGACCGAGGAAGGCCACTACGGCGTGTTCGGTGCGGCCGGCGCCCGCATGGAAATGCCGGGCTGCTCGCTGTGCATGGGCAACCAGGCCCAGGTGAAGGAAGGCGCGACCGTGATGTCCACCAGCACGCGCAACTTCCCCAACCGTCTGGGCAAGAACACCAATGTGTACCTGGGTTCCGCCGAACTGGCGGCGATCTGCTCCAAGCTCGGCCGTATCCCCAGCAAGCAGGAGTACCTGGCCGACATTGGCGTCATCAATGCCAACGGCGACAAGATCTACAAGTACATGAACTTCGACCAGATCGAGGAGTACAAGGACGTGGCGGCCAAGGTGGCGGCCTGACCTGCCAGCTCCCCTGACCGGGCCGCCGATGGCCCGGTTTTCCAAAGCCCCCGGCATACGCTGCGGGGCTTTTTCTTTGCCGTCCGATAATTCGCGCCATGAATGCCATCACTTCTTTGCCCTGGTCGGTGCAAACCGTGTTGTTGCTCATCGGCAGCAACGTGTTCATGACGTTTGCCTGGTATGGCCACCTGAAGAATCTTGCCACCGCGCCGTGGTACACCGCGGCGCTGGTCAGCTGGGGCATTGCGCTGTTCGAGTACCTGCTGCAGGTGCCGGCCAACCGCATCGGCTTTCAGCAGGCCGGCCTGACCGTGGGGCAGCTCAAGATCATGCAGGAGGTGATCACGCTCAGCGTGTTCCTGCCTTTTGCCATGCTGTACATGAAGGAGCCGTTCAAGCTCGACTACGTGTGGGCGGCACTGTGCATGGTGGGCGCGGTCTACTTCATCTTTCGCAGCGCCTAGGGGCAGTACCGTCAGGTGCGGCGGTTACACTTCACCCCGTTTTATGTCATTTGCATGACGGTTCAAGCTTCAGGAGAAATACATGCTGTTTGGGAAACTGATGCCGCGCGACGGCAACTTCTTCGAGATGTTCAATCAGCATGCGGACCGCATCGTGGAAGCCGCTCGTGCCTTTTCCCTGCTGGTCGAGCACTACAGCGATCCCGATCTGCGCGAGCAGCACAACCGTGACGTCGACGCCGCCGAGCAGGCCGCCGACCGCATCACGCATGAGGTCAACAAGGCGTTGCACAAGACCTTCATCACGCCGATCGACCGCGAGCAGATCCACGGCCTGATCAACACCATGGACGACGTGGCCGACCTGATCCAGGACGCCGCCGAGACCATGGCGCTGTACGACGTGCGTCACATGACGCAGGAGATCATCCGCCTGACCGAGCTCAGCGTGAAGTGCTGCGAGCGCGTCAAGGACGCGGTCTACCTGCTGGACAACATCGGCGACAGCAAGACCGCCGAGGCGGCGCTCAAGACCTGCGAGGAGATCGACCGCCTGGAGTCGGACGCCGACCGCGTCATGCGCACCGCCATGAGCAAGCTGTTCCGTGAGGAGCCCGATGTGCGCGAGGTGATCAAGCTCAAGGCCATCTACGAGCTGCTGGAGACCGTGACCGACAAGTGCGAGGACGTGGCCAACCAGATCGAGGGCATCGTCCTCGAGAACGCCTGAGCGAGCACGGTCTGCCATGGAGAACATTCCGCAAACCGCCCTCTGGGTGATCATCCTGCTGGTGGCGCTGGCGCTGGCGTTCGACTTCATGAACGGTTTTCATGACGCCGCCAACTCGATTGCCACCGTGGTGTCCACCGGCGTGCTGCGTCCGGGCCAGGCGGTTCTGTTTGCCGCCTTCTTCAACTTTGTCGCCATCTTCATCTTCCACCTCAGCGTGGCGGCGACGGTGGGCAAGGGCATCGTACAGCCGGGAGTGGTCGACACCAACGTGGTGTTCGGCGCGCTGGTTGGCGCCATCACCTGGAACCTGATCACCTGGTACTACGGCATCCCCAGCAGCTCTTCGCACGCCCTCATCGGCGGCATCGTCGGTGCCGTGATCGGCAAGGCCGGCACCGATGCGCTGCTGTCGGCCGGCATCCTGAAGACCGTGGTGTTCATCTTCGTTTCGCCTTTCCTCGGCTTCCTGCTCGGTTCTCTCATGATGCTGGCCGTGGCCTGGCTGTTCCGCCGCACGACGCCGTCGCGCGTCGACGGCTGGTTCCGCCGGCTGCAACTGGTGTCTGCCGGCGCCTACAGCCTGGGGCATGGCGGCAACGATGCCCAAAAGACCATCGGCATCATCTGGATGCTGCTGGTGGCCACGGGCTACATGACGTCGGTGGACAAGGCGCCGCCGAGCTGGGTGGTGGTGAGCTGCTACCTGGCCATCGGCATGGGCACCATGTTCGGCGGCTGGCGCATCGTCAAGACCATGGGGCAGAAGATCACCAAGCTCAAGCCGGTGGGCGGCTTCTGCGCCGAGACCGGTGGCGCGCTCACCCTGTTCCTGGCCACCACGCTGGGCATCCCGGTCTCCACCACCCACACCATCACCGGCGCCATCGTCGGCGTCGGTTCGGCGCAGCGGGCCAGTTCGGTGCGCTGGGGCGTGGCGGGCAACATCGTCTGGGCCTGGATCTTTACCATCCCGGCCAGCGCCTTCGTGGCCATCGTGGCCTACTGGCTCAGCCTGAAGCTGTTCTGACCATCAGTCGGCTTGTGCCGGCGCAGACCGAAAACGCCGTGGAACCGGCTTCGCCGGGCCACTGGCGTTGTCCCCTTGAGGGGAAGCGGCGTCGGCCGCTCAGGGGTGCAGCCTTCACTGGCTAATCTTGCGTGCTTCCTCGACCTGGTATTCGAAGTAGCGCTGAAAGCTGAAGGCGATGCTCGACATCAGCACCGTGGTACCCACCAGCAGCGAGCAGGCGATGGCGCCGATGGTCAACCAACTGGTGCGGCCAGCCGGTGCATCGGGCGCCGCGCCCGGGTTGAAGCGGGTGTTCCATTTCTCCAGCGTCATCAGGCCATAGATGATGGCATTGAGCGCACAGCCGGCAAGGGTGAAGCCCACCAACGGGATCAGTATCCAGCTCCAGTGGTCGTCCACACCGTAGCTTTGCACGCGCTCGATGCCGTACAGCCCGAGTGCGGTGGGAATCGGCAGCAACCACCCCAACAGGTCGCCAAAGCCAAACAGGTAGAAGCGGTGCAGGCCCAGAGGGCCGACGAGAAAGGTGAGCCAGGCGGCCAGCGTCTTGTGTTTCATGGCGCTATTGTCGGGCAAGCGGTTCAGGGTCAGGGCGGGGTCGGGGCACTGCGGTCACCGTCGCCGAGGGCTTTTTCCATCAGCACGATGTCCAGCCAGCGCCCGAACTTCCAGCCGCAGGAATGGATCACGCCCACCTGCTCAAAGCCCACCCGGCGGTGTACGCCGATCGAGCCGGCATTGCCGGAGTCGCCGATCACGGCGATCAGTTTGCGCACCCCGGCCTGTTCGGCCTGGTGGGCCAGTTCCGCCAGCAGCTGTTGGCCCAGGCCGCGCCCGCGGGCGCCGTCGGCCAGGTAGATCGAGTCCTCGGCCGAAAATCGGTAGGCGGGCCGAGGCTTGAACCAGTTGCAGTACGCATAGCCCAGCACCTCGCCCTGTTCCTCCAGCACCAGCCAGGGCAGGCCGCGCGCCAGCACCTCGGCGCGCCGCGCCGCCATGTCGGCCGGGGAGGGTGGTTCCAGCTCGAAGGTGCCGGTGCCGTGCAGCACGTGGTGGGCGTAAATGGCGGTGACGGCGGGCAGGTCAGCGTCGCGGCTGGGGCGGATGGTAGGCATAAGCGGAAGAAACGTTATAATCACAGGCTTTTCAGTGTGTCGCTGGCCGGGTGGCCATGTCGCGTGTCTCAAACACTGAAGGAATTCGTACTGGAAGCCGGTCCCTCGTCAGGGCGACGTTTCCACCACCCAAAGGATAAATCATGGTCGTCATTCGACTCTCCCGCGGCGG
>CALRMF020000149.1:0-7340 GCA_943369035.1 Curvibacter sp. AEP1-3 | reverse complement strand
CCGAACTGCTGCAGCTGCTGAAGGACCTGGGTGCGAAGATCGAGACTGGCCAGTCGCCTTCGGCCCAGGCACTCACCCTGGTGGCGCCGCTGGGTTTCGACGTCACCACGGTCGCCGTGGTCGAGCGGCTGGACCCGGCGCGCACGGTGGGCATCGATCTGCTGATCGACGATGCCACCACCAGGCGTCGCGTGCTGGCCACCAACCCGGCCACCCGTACCGACATGCGCGATGCGGCGCATGCGCTGTTCGCACGCGACGGCAAGGCGGTGAGCGTGATCCGCGACAGCGGTGGCTTTGTCACCCAGCGCGTGGTGGCCACCATCGTCAACATCGCGGCCGACATCTGCCAGCAGCGTATCTGCACGCCGGCCGATCTGGAGACCGCTGTCACCCTGGGCCTGGGCTACCCGATGGGGCCGCTGGCCATGGGCAACCGCTATGGCCCGACCAATGTGCTGGAAGTGCTGTTCAACCTGCAGACTGTCTATGGCGATCAACGCTACCGCCCCAGCCCCTGGCTGCGTAGGCGCGGCGCCATCGGCCTGAGCCTGCTGCACGAGGAAGAGTGACGTCCTTCGTGAGACACTCCATCGCCGCCGGGCCGTTCCCAGGGCGGTGACCGTAGCGCGTAGCGCAGAGGATTTTTGTCATGAGCGCACAACTGCACAGCACCAGCCAGGGCCGCACCATGGTGCTGACCCTCTCCAACCCCGGCCAGCGCAACGCGCTGGGGCCGGCCATCTATGCCGCCGGCGTCGAGGCGCTGAACGTGGCCGAGACCAATCCAGAGGTACGCAGCGTGGTCATCACCGGCGAAGGCGCCCTCTTCTGCGCCGGTGGTGACCTGCAGCGACTGCAGGCCAACCGCCAGCAGCCGCCGGCCGTGCAGGCCGAGAGCATCGAAGGGCTGCACAACTGGATCGAGGCCATCCGCACCTTCCCCAAGCCAGTGATCGCCGCCGTCGAAGGTGCGGCGGCCGGCGCCGGCTTTTCGCTCGCGCTGGCCTGCGACTTCATCGTCGCCGCCAGCGATGCGATCTTCGTCATGGCCTACAGCAACGTCGCCCTGTCGCCCGATGGTGGCGCCAGTTGGCAGCTCACGCGCGCCCTGCCGCGTCAGCTGGCCACCGAGCTGCTGATGGGCGGTGAACGCATCGGCGCCGAGCGCCTGCACGCGCTGGGCCTGGTCAACCGCATGGCCGTTCCGGGCCAGGCACTCGACGAGGCCCTGGCGCTGGCCGAGCGGCTCAATGCGCGTGCGCCCAACGCCCTGGCCAGCATCAAGGAACTGGTGAACGAAGCGCCGCAGGCCACGCTGACGCGCCAGCTGGCGCTGGAGCGCGATCATTTCGTGCGCAACCTGCACCACGTCAATGCAAGCATCGGCATTGCGGCCTTCCTGGCCAAGCAGCCGCCGCAGTACGACTGACAGCCTGTGGCACGTGCAAGCACACGTGCCGCGACGACTCCCCGCCAGCGTCGCCTCAGACGCACAGGTGACAACCCCAAGCCGCACGCGCCGTCGCGCGCGCGACAATGGGCGCGTTTCCAGTCACCGAAAAGACAGTCCATGGACGAGCCGATTCTTACCATCGAAGAGCGCGCTGCCATCAATGGCGGACGCTGGTTTTCAACCCTGTCACCTTCCCTACGACACGACATCCTGCGATGCGCCTACGTCAGACGATACAAGGACGGCGAACTCATCTGCGCCCGCGGCGAGCCGCCCGAGGAGTGGGTGGCGTGCGCCAAGGGCGCTGTGCGCGTGAGCTCGACCTCGATCTCCGGCAAACAGGTCACGCTGACCTATGTGGAGCCGGGGGTGTGGTTCGGCGACGTGTCGATCTTCGACGGCGACCGGCGCACGCACGACGCCTATGCGCATGGCGACACCACCACGCTGTGCGTGGCCAAGGCCGACTTCAAGAAGATCCTGTCCAACCACGTGGAGCTCTACGAGGCCCTGCTGCGCCTGCACGCCCGCCGCATCCGCCAGCTCTACGGTCTGGTGGAAGACCTAAACACCCTGCCGCTGCGTGCGCGCCTGGCCAAGCAGCTGCTGCACCTGCTGCGCAGCTACGGCGTGTCCTCGCTGAGCGACAGCCGCGAGATGCGCATCGGCCTGCAGCTGGCGCAGGAGGAACTGGCCCAGCTGCTGGGCGCCTCGCGCCAGCGCGTCAACCAGGAGCTCAAGACCATGGAGCGCGAGGAAGTCATCCGTATCGAACCAGGCGGCCTGGTGGTGCGCGACCGCGATGCGCTGCTGCGCATCATCGAATCCGACCACTGACCACCCGCCCGCCCCTCGGAACATGAGCGAACTCGAACAACACAACGTCGGCACCCGTCCCGTGCCCGCTGCCCACGCCTTTGACGTGCCAGCCCTGCAGGCCTGGCTGGAGCGCCATCTCGACGGCTTTACCGGCCCGCTGCGCGTGGAGTCCTTCAAGGGCGGCCAATCCAACCCGACCTACAAGCTCATCACGCCGACCTGCAGCTACGTGATGCGCGCCAAGCCCGGGCCGCAGGCCAAGCTGCTGCCCTCGGCCCACGCCATCGAGCGCGAATTTGCCGTCATGCGTGGTCTGCAGGGCACTGCCGTGCCGGTGCCATGCATGCATGTGCTGTGCGAGGATGAATCGGTGATCGGCCGCGCCTTCTATGTCATGGAATTCATGGCCGGGCGCGTGCTGTGGGACCAGTCGCTGCCCGACCTGGACCCGCCCGGCCGGCGCGCCATCTACCTGGAGATGAACCGCGTGATTGCCGCGCTGCACACGGTGAAGTTTGCCGAACGTGGCCTGGCCGACTACGGCAAGCCGGGCAGCTATGTGGAGCGCCAGATCGCGCGCTGGGCCAAGCAGTACCGTGCATCGGCCGATGGCACCGGCCCGATGTCGCAACCCATCCCCGAGATGGAACAACTGCTGGACTGGTTGCCCGCACACCTGCCCGCCAGCGCCAAGGACGACAGCCTGGTGAGCATCGTGCACGGTGACTACCGGTTGGACAACCTGATGTTCCACCCCACCGAGCCGCGCATCATCGCCGTGCTGGACTGGGAGCTCTCGACGCTCGGCCACCCCCTGGCCGACTTTGCCTACCACTGCATGGCCTGGCACATTCCGCCCGGCGCCTTCCGCGGCATCGGCGGTCTCGATCTGGCAGCGCTGGGCATTCCATCCGAAGAAGAATACATCCGCCTGTACTGCGAACGTACCGGCCTGGCCACGCCGCAGGCACTCAAGGCCGACTGGAATTTCTACATGGCCTACAACATGTTCCGTATCGCCGCCATCCTGCAGGGCATTGCCAAGCGGGTCGAGAACGGCACCGCATCCAGCGCCCAGGCGCAGCAATCCGCTGCCGGTGCACGCCCCATGGCGGCCATGGCCTGGCAGTTCGCCCAACGGGCCTGAGCCCCTTTCATTTCCAACCTAGGAGATCCGCATGGACTTCGACTACTCCCCCCGCACCAAGGACTATCAGGCGCGCCTGCTGAAGTTCATGGACGACCACATCTACCCGAACGAGCAGGCCTTTCATGACGAGATCGAAGCCAACACGCACGCCGGCCGCCGCTGGACGCCACTGCAGCTGATCGAGAAGCTGAAGCTCAAGGCGCAGGAACAGGGCCTGTGGAACCTCTTTCTGCCGCAGGACAGCGCCGAGATCGCCGGCGTGCAGGGTGCCGGCCTGACGAATCAGGAATACGCCCCTCTGGCCGAGATCATGGGGCGCGTGCACTGGGCGCCCGAGGTCTTCAACTGCTCGGCCCCCGACACCGGCAACATGGAGACCATCGCGCGCTACGGCACGGCGGAGCACCGCGAACAATGGCTCAAGCCCTTGCTGGCCGGCAAGATCCGCTCGGCCTTCGCCATGACCGAGCCCGAGGTGGCATCGAGTGACGCCACCAACATCGAGACGCGCATCGAACGCCAAGGCGACGAGTACGTGATCAACGGCCGCAAATGGTGGACCTCCGGCGCCGGTGACCCGCGCTGCGCCATCTACATCCTGATGGGCAAGACCGACCCCGAAGCGCCGCGTCACTCGCAGCAGAGCATGGTCCTGGTGCCGGCCAGCACGCCGGGCGTCACGGTCGTGCGGCCCCTGAGCGTGATGGGCTACGACGATGCGCCGCACGGCCACATGGAAGTGCTGTTCGAGAACGTACGCGTGCCGGTCTCCAACATCCTGCTCGGCGAAGGCCGCGGCTTCGAAATTGCCCAGGGCCGCCTGGGCCCGGGCCGCATCCACCACTGCATGCGTCTGATCGGCCAGGCCGAGCGCGCGCTAGAGTACATGTGCAAGCGCGCCTCGGCGCGCGTGGCCTTCGGCAAGCCGGTGGCGGCGCAGACGGTGACGCAGGAGCGCATTGCCGAGGCACGCTGCAAGATCGACATGGCACGCCTGCTCACGCTCAAGGCGGCCTGGATGATGGACACCGTGGGCAACAAGGTCGCCAAGACCGAGATCGCCATGATCAAGGTGGTCGCCCCCAGCATGGCCTGCCAGGTGATCGACTGGGCCATGCAGGTGCATGGCGGCGGTGGCATGTGCCAGGATTTCCCGCTGGCCTACAGCTACGCCAACGCCCGCACCCTACGCTTTGCCGACGGTCCGGACGAGGTGCACCGCAACGCGATTGCCAAACTGGAACTGGGCAAGTACGCGCCCGCAGCCAAGCCGGTCGACATGCCCGTCACGCGCGGCTGCTGAGCCCCGGGTGGGGTGTCGCCCCTGTGGGGGCGGCATTTCACCCGCAAAGAACGCTATCTTTTTTATAGCGATCCGCGACCTGCAGCAAAGGTCTTCTGGCCTCTACCAATGTGAAACTGGCAAGCCGGCCCACAGTTCGTTGAGGTCGCGGAAGTTCCATAGGCCCGGGTCTTCCCGGGCGGCGATCTTCTCCACACAGGCGGGCAGGGACAGATCAACGACCTCGGGCGGGACGCGCAGGCCGGACTTGGTGGAATAGAACACCTTCACGCGCGGCGTTGTCAGGGACTTGCTGGTCTGCTCCACCACCACACCGATGCGCCCGGAAGTCAGGCGCACCAGCGATCCGATCGGATAGATACCCAGGCTCTTGACGAAGGCCTGGAACACGCGCTGGTCGAAATGGCCCTCGGCCCATTCGGCCATCTTGCGCAGCGATTCAGCCGGGTCCCAGCCGGCCTTGTAGGGCCGGTTGGAGGTGATGGCGTCGTACACATCGCAGACCGCGCCCATCTTGGCGTACAGGCTGATCGCCTCGCCCTGCAGGCCATGGGGATAGCCAGAACCATCGACTTTCTCATGGTGGTGCAGGCAGACCTCGAGCGCCACGGGGTCGAGCCTGCCGACCTGCTGCAGGATGCTGTGCCCCTTGACGGGGTGGCTCTTCATGATGGCGAACTCGTTCTCGGTCAGCTTGCCCGGCTTGTTGAGCACCTCCATCGGCATCACCGCCTTGCCCAAGTCGTGCAGCAGGCCGGCCAGCCCGAGTGACCGCGTCTGCGCCTCGTCCAGCCCCAGCTGGCGCGCCAGCGCAATCATCATGGCGCACACGGCCACCGAGTGCATGTAGGTGTAGTCGTCCGCCGTCTTGAGGCGGGCCAGGCTGATCAGCGCGCTGGCATTGCGCGCCAGCGAGTCGGAAATCTCGTCCACCAGTCGCTGCGCACCGGCGGCGTCGACCGCCTTGCCCATGCGCGCCTCCTGGAACATGGACACCACCGCCTGCTTGGATTGCGTACAGATCCGGGCCGCCCGCTCGATCTCCTGGTGCAAGGGCACCGGAGCCGTCTGGCGAGCCCCTTGCGCCGCCTTGATCAGCTCCTGCTCGACCAGCGCGTCGGACTCGGCCTCGGACACGGCGACCTGCCCGGCAGGCACATCCAGGCCCTTTTCGCAGTCGATCCAGACCTCCTTGATGCTGCTGCTCAGGATGCGCTCGATGTCCTTGGGGTCATCGAGCACAAAGCTGGAGCGCCAGAAAGGATGCTCCATCCAGGAGCCGCAGAACTCCTTGATGTGCATGCCCAGCATGAGTTGTTCGACGTGGATTCGCTTCAGCATGCGCACCTCACCGTACCGGCACCCCCATCTGCCTCAGGTAGGTCAGGACCTCCTGACTCACCGCCCCGGCGGCGCGAGCCTTCTCGGCCTGCTCGGCCGCCGCGTTCACCTGACCCAAGGCCGCCAGGGACACGGCCGAGGCCAGCATCCAGCGCGGCTCGCCCGGGCGCAGCTTCAAGGCCGTCTGATAGGCCTGCACCGAATCGGCATGGCGGCCGAGCCGCTGCGCCGCGTTGCCGCGCACGGCCCACAGATCGGCCTGATCCCCCAGCAGGGGTTCGAGCCGCACCAGCAGTTCCAGCACCTGGCCGGGTTGGCCCTGGGCCAGCTCCATGCGCGCCAGCTCGCGCACCAGGGTCTGGAAGGCTGGTAGCGCGGCGGCGTCAGGCGCACTGGCCTGGGCCCGCTCGGCCACGGCCACCGCCTGGCGCATCACATCCAGCGCCGCCTCGCGCGATCCGGCATTCCAGAGGGCACGCGCCTGGGCCAGCGTCTCCAGGGCCGCCGCCTGCCGCGGATGCACCGTCGATGGCGGATCAGCCGCCACTCGCGCGTCGCGATTGGCGGACGGCTTTGGCGCCGGCGCGGCAGCCTTCAAGCTTCCCTCGGCTTCCGCTGCCGCGGGCGGGCGGGCCGCCGTGGCCGGGAGCTTCTGCTGAACCTCGGCGGCCGGCGCCAGCGGTGCGCGCGTTGGCGCCGGCAACGCCTTGGGCACGGGGGTCCTGGGCGGCACGGATGCCCCTGCCACGACGGGAACCGATGGCGCGGCCGCGGGCGCCGCCTCACCGGAATTGCCCGCCGCGCGAGCGATGGGTGTCGCTGGCGCGGGTGGTTTCGCCAGTTGCTGCTGCAACTCGTAAGCCAGGCCCGGTGACTGCGGCAAGGGCATTTGCCCCCCGGGCGTGGCGCGCAATACCTGTTGCGCCATCTGCTGCGCCTGTTCAGGCGATACCCCGGCGGCCGACGCAGCTGCGGCTGGCGGCGGCACCAAGGCGGCGTTGGAAGCCCCTTGCGGAGCACTGCGCGCCGCCTGGTCCAGCATCTGGTGGAGTTGTTGTTCGCCCAACGGTGCCGCAGCGGGGGCCGGCGGCGCCCCGATCGCACTGGCCGGCGCCAGCGGCAGCGGCGCCGAAGGGATGCCGCTGATCTGCGGCGGCCGCGCCGAAGGAGTGACGTCCTCGCGCTGGGCGACATACCACCAGGCGGCCGCCGCCAACACCAGCGCCGTCCCCAGCAACAGGATGCGCAGGAACAGCGCGCGGCCTGCCGTA
>CALRMF020000148.1:0-7466 GCA_943369035.1 Curvibacter sp. AEP1-3 | reverse complement strand
CCCGTGACTTTCAGCAGGTCCTGCCGATTGCGGAAGGCGCCGTTCGATTCGCGCCAGCGCACCACCGCCTTGGCCACGCCGCCCGACAGGCCCGAGACGCGCGATAGCAGCGGCACGCTGGCCGTGTTTAGGTCCACGCCAACCGAGTTCACGCAGTCTTCCACCACAGCGTCCAGCGTGCGCGCCAGTTCGCTCTGGTTCACGTCGTGCTGGTACTGGCCGACGCCGATGGACTTGGGATCGATCTTCACCAGCTCGGCCAACGGGTCCTGCAGGCGGCGCGCAATGCTGGCGGCGCCCCGCAGGCTCACGTCCACGTCGGGCATTTCTTGAGAAGCGAACTCGCTGGCGGAATAGACCGAGGCGCCCGCCTCGCTCACCACCACCTTCTCGATCTGCTTGTCCGCCTTGGCCGCCAGCTTGATCAGGTCAGCCGCCAATCTGTCGGTCTCCCGGCTGGCGGTGCCGTTGCCGATGGCGATCAGGTTCACGCCGTGTTTCTCGACCAGACGCGCCAGGACGTGCAGCGAGCCGTCCCAGTCGTTGCGCGGCTCGTGCGGATAGACCGTGGCCGTATCCACCAGCTTGCCGGTGGCATCGACCACCGCCACCTTGACCCCGGTGCGGATGCCGGGGTCCAGGCCCATCACCACACGCGGGCCGGCTGGGGCGGCCAGCAGCAGGTCGCGCAGGTTGTCGCCAAAGACCTTGATCGCCACCTTCTCAGCCTCCTCGCGCAGGCGGGCAAACAGGTCGCGTTCGGTGGACAGGCTGAGCTTGACGCGCCAGGTCCAGGCCACGCACTTGCGCAGCAGGTCGTCAGCCGGCCGGCCCTTGTGGCTCCAGCCCAAGTGAAGGGCGATCTTGCCCTCCGCGAGGGACGGCTGGGCCGGCCCGGGCTTGATATTGGAGCTCGCCTCCGGCTCGGGCAACACCAGTTTCACATCGAGAATTTCCTGTGCGCGGCCACGGAACACCGCCAACGCGCGGTGCGACGGCACGCGGCCGATCGGCTCGTCGTAGTCGAAGTAGTCACGGAACTTGGCGACATCCTGGTTGTTTTCATCCTTGCCGGCGGCCAGCTTCGAGGTGAACAGACCCTCGGCCCACAGCCACTCGCGCAGGCTCTGCACCAGCGCCGCATCCTCGGCCCAGCGTTCGGACAGGATGTCACGCACGCCGTCGAGCACCGCGGCCACGGTGGTGAAATCGTCGCCGGCCTCGGTCTTCTGCGGCAGCACGAAGGCCTGCGCCTCCACCGCGGGATCCAGGCTCGGGTCGGCAAACAGTTTGTCGGCCAGCGGTTCGATGCCGGCCTCGCGCGCTATCTGGCCCTTGGTGCGGCGCTTGGGCTTGTAGGGCAGGTAGAGGTCTTCCAGCTCCTGCTTGGTGGGCGCAGCCTCAATCGCGGCGCGCAACTCGGGCGTGAGCTTGCCCTGCTCCTCAATGCTCTTGAGGATGGCGGCACGCCGCTCGGTCAGTTCACGCAGATAGGACAACCGGACTTCCAGTTCACGCAGCTGCGCATCGTCCAGCCCGCCGGTGGCTTCCTTGCGGTAGCGGGCGATGAAGGGCACCGTGGCGCCCCCGTCGAGCAAGGCCACGGCGGCCTCGACCTGTCTGTCCTGAACCCGGAGTTCCTGCGCGATCTGCGCGATGATTTTCTGCATGACTCTCTTAACCGCCGGCCTCGGTGCCGGCCACTCCAACGAAACGAAGTCCGCGAGTGTGCCATAGAGCCAGCCCGGCCCCGGAGGGGCTCCGGCGTGGGGGCCGACAGTACAGCCCCATGCGGCGTCCGGCCGACCTAGGGGCGTCCAGGCAGCCGATCGTCCTGGCGTCGTGGCGACCGGCGCCGTTCGACGCCAGCCCAGTGCTGGCGCTGCTCGCCACTGAACGGGCGCCCGCGGCGGTCGGCCGGCGAGTGGGTCTGCAACTCCAGCACGACCGCGGATGGATCAGGCCGCTGGCGGGACGGGCGGGGGGCAAAGCGAAACGGCTCGAAGCCGCCGCTGGTCGAGGTGCGCCGGTCGCGGGCCCGGGTGCCGCGCTGCTCACCCAGCGATGCCTGCACTGATGAGGCCACGAGCTCGATCCAGGCCCGGTCCGCATGCTCGATGATCTGCGCCAGTACCGGCTCGCCCAGGTCCGCGAAGCAGCGCGCATAGCCTGCACCGCCTGTGGAGGACTGCCCCAGGGCTGCCGCCACCGGCCGCGCCATGCGCCCGCTCCACGCCTGGAAGTTCATGCGCGCCAGCGCCTGCGTCGAACGGCCCGCGTTCAGCAACAGCGGTTTGCAGATGTTCTGGATGAAGTCCTCATAGGTGGCCAGCAGGCAGCGCTCTACCCGCACATAGGCGGTCGCAGCGTCTCGCGAACTGGCGCACAGAGCGCGGTAGCTGGCCACCATCAAGGCGCACACGCCCAGCACGGTGTGGGACGGTGCGTCCGGCAGGCCCGGTTGCCGCGCATCGAACCATTGCTGCGCCTCGGCACAGACCGCCTCGACATGCTGGGGCGCATCGGTTCGCAGATGGCGCAGAAAACTCGCGCCCCAGGCATTGGCCGTCGGGTAGCGAAACGCGAGGGGTGTCTGGTGGGGCGCCAAAACCACGTTGGCGGCGTACCTGTCCATGCCGGTGCCTCCTTGGCAAGCTGCTAAGCCCCAACGCGATTTGTCACATTTATTTACATATTTCAGGGCCTGCGCAGGCACCTGTCAAGCCGTCGGCACCGCAAACGCCCAAACAGCCGACAAGCGGCACCCGCAGCGCTCAAATCCACCGAATTTGTTGCCGACAGCACGAAGTTAAGAGGGTTTAGAGGCAAATACCAACGCGTTCTGATCGAACTCAACCTACAGTGGCTGCGGATTCATCCAGGAGGCAGGCCCTTTGCCTGTCGTTTTCAACCTTAACTACCGCTGTCACCATGAAACACACTCAAGCACTCCCACTTCTCGTTCCTCAAGCCACGCCCCCTATGGCGTATCGGGCTCCAGAACCGCCAACATCCCATGTAGAGTACCTGCCGTTCACCATCAGACCGATATGCAATAAAGAGGACTTCGAGCGGGCGCTGCATATTCGCCATGCTGCATATGCGCGTCACCTGCCGGAGTTTGCCGACGCCTTGAAGACCCCGGAAACGGACGACCTGGAAGACGACGTCACCATATTCCTGGCCACGTCCAAGGTCGACGGCTCGGCACTGGGCTCGGCCAGGATCCAGAACAACCTGCGGCGTCCCCTGAACCTGGAGCAATCGGTCAAGTTGCCCGACTGGCTGAAGGGCAAGCGACTGGCCGAAGCGCGCCGACTGTCAGTGGCGCCCGGCAGTGCCGGCCGTCTGGTCAAGCATGCACTGATCAAAGCCTGTCTGCTCTACAGCATCGAGCATCGACTGCAGTGGTCAGTCCTGGCCGCCCGGCCTCCGCTTGACCGTATGTACGAGAAGCTCCTGTTCCGCGATCTGATGAACGGAGAAACCTTCATTCCCTTGCCGCGCGCCCACAACGTGCCGCACCGCGTGCTGGGTCTCGACATGGAGCAACTAGAGGCCACCTACACCCAGGCCGGACATCCGCTGCTGGACTTCTTCTGCCATACGCACCATCCGGACATCAAGGTCGACGGGAGTCGAGCGGCGATCGCAGACAAGTCACAAGCGCTCAGGTTCCCGGGCCCGATGCGTGCGGAAGCACCAAGCCAAGCCGCACGGCTGTAGACCACACGACGGCTGCGGATGCCCGAGGGATATGTCGAATCAGGCTATCCTACGCAACCAAAGATGGCGTTCGCAGCCGCGCCGTGCTTCTGCGGCCTGTGCACAGCCAACGGCAACAGAGAGGATCGTTTTTGAATCGCATCACATCACCACGCTCGACGCGAACAAGGTTGATTTCCGCCGCCTTCCAAGGGCTGCCTGATGCGTTCTCCTTCTACGTGATCCCCCTGGCCATTGCCCTCCTGTGCCTGGCCTCCTTGCTGCTGTGGGATGACGTCTACGACAGCAAGGCCGAGAAGCCGCTCGAGTTCAGGGCATTGATCTTGGACGTCGGCGAAGCGCAACTCGCTTCGGTGCAATCGAAACTGGAGCAAGGTCCTCTGACCCGATATTTCAATCCACGTCTGTCAGAGCACCCGGTCTGGTTCAGCCTCGAACTGCCACCATCCAACGGCGCACACTTGGCGGTTGAATTCCCTTCACGCCACGCTGTCGCGCTGAGCTGTTGGGACGGCAAGACGCAAGCGCCACTCGGTTCATCCATGGCCATCAAGGCTGATGACGACTTTTTCCGGGTCAAGGCGGGCTATGGGCTGAAACTCGACGCAACACGGACCAGCATCGTCTGCCGCACCGTGTTCAGTGGTCCGGCCAGACTGAGTGTCAACCTGTGGGCGCTGGATGAGCTGAACAACGCAGCGCGCGACTTCCATCGCAAGTCCGGCCTGCTGGACGGCGGGATGCTGGTGCTCGTTGCGTTCGTCGTGATCACAGCCGTCATCTACCGCCAGAAACTGAACATCATCTTCGCGGCCTGGCTCATGGTCACCTTGCGCGTGAGTGCCACGTCTGCGGGATGGGATGAACAGTGGCTGAACCATGCGGTACCAGCCGACTGGTTGGCCACCGGGCGGTCCCTGACGCGTGCGGCCTGGGGGTTGCTGACCATCACCCTGTTCAAAAACCTCTTCCGGGAACATCTCCGGAACCGATTCGTCGGCCATTCTGTGGCATTCGGTCAGTGGCTTTGCATCGCGCTTTTTGTGGCCGCCGTTACCCTTGCGCGCCAGAACTTTCTCACGCTGATGTGGATCACCGGTGGCGTGCTGTTGCCGATGATGATCCTCGGTTTGATTGTCATTGTTTACCGGACACGGTCGCACGCAGCCCTGCTCTATGGCGCCGCTCTGGCCGTGATGCTGATTTCCAGTCTGTTCGAGATCATGGCTGCGGCCTATGGCACGCAGGGCATCGATAACTCACTCAACAGTGTCGCGGTGGCGTTTGCGTCCAGTCTGCTGGCATCGCTGGCCATCTCGGAGCAGATTCGCCAGGAGCACCAGCAGCGACTGAGCGCCCAGACCCGACTGCAGCAGACCTACGACGCCATGCCGATAGGCCTGTTCACACTGAATCTCCAAGGTGCATTCCTGAGCGCCAATCCGGCGATGCACAAGATGCTGGGCCGGTTCGTCCTGCGCCGCGGTCATAACGCGTGGAGCGACTTCTTCAGCAACGGGTCTTGGCTCGCACTGAACGAAGCACTCGTGCGCCAGCACGAGGTCGAGATCGAGGTGTGCAGCCTGGAGAGCGTACCGCGTGACCGCCAGCGACGCTACTTGGTCAAGGCCACGCAGGCCGGCGACAAGATCGAAGGTTCGCTGCAGGACATCACCGACCGTTCGATCGCCGCAGAGGAGATGCGCTATCTGGCGCATAACGACGCGCTGACCAAGGTACTCAACCGCCGCGGCATCGAAGAGATGTTCGATCAGGCACAGGCACGGCTGCACGAGGGACGTCCGCTGGCCATGGCCTACCTCGACCTGGACCGCTTCAAGCTGATCAACGACCTGTACGGCCACAACACCGGCGACGAGATACTGCGCGAGGTCTGCGCCCGCGTGCAGCAGATGCTGTCCGGCAGCATGAGCATGGGGCGCGTCGGTGGCGACGAGTTCCTCATCCTGCTGCCGGACACCCACATGCCTCTGGCCAGCGTCATCTGCCGCGGCATCCTGGAGCGGATCGACAACCAGCCCTACCGCGTCGGTGAGAAGGCCTTCCATGTACACGGCTCCATCGGCCTGATCGAGGTCGTGCCCGGCACCCAGATGAAGGATGCCATCTCGACCGCCGACCGCGCCTGCCGCGAGGCCAAGGCCAGCCCGGGCAAGGGGCTGGTGGTCTATGAGCGCGGCGCGCCGGCGTTCCGCGAGCACGAGGCCGAGATTCGCCTGGCCGAAAGTCTGGCCGGTGAGTCGGCGCTGGACGGTCTTTACCTGGTGATGCAGCCCATCATGTCGCTGACACGGCCGAACGATACGTTGAACTTCGAAGTGCTGCTGCGCATGCGCGATCCGCACGGCGAGCCGGTGCCGTTACACCGTCTGATCGCCGCGGCCGAGCACAGCGGCCGCATGGGGGTGATCGACCGCTGGGTGCTGTCGACCACGCTGGCGTGGCTGGATGAGCACCGCCCGCGACTGCTCAAGACCCAGTTCGTCTGTGTCAACCTCAGCGGCACCTCGCTGAACGACGAGGAGTTCATGGAAGAGGTGTTCGACCTGCTGCGCAGCAACAGCCATGTCGCCAGCTTCCTGAGCATCGAGATCACCGAGAGCGTGGCGCTGCATGACCTCAACAACACCCGTCGCTTCATCGACAAGGTGCGTGGCTTCGGTGCGCGGGTGGCGCTCGACGACTTCGGCGCCGGCTACACCTCGTTTGCGTACATCAAGGAGCTGCCGGCCGATCTGCTCAAGATCGACGGCAGTTTCATCGTCAGCATGAACCAGCACCCGGCCAACGTGTCGATCGTGGAGGCCATCGTCAATCTGGCACGCAACCTCGGCATGAAGACCGTGGCCGAGTGGGCGGAAGACGCCGACACCGTGGAAACCCTGGCCGAGATCGGTGTGGACTACGTGCAGGGCTACGTGGTGGCCCACCCGCAAGCACCCGAACAATTGCTGCAGGCCACCTCGTCGGCCAGCTTCATCTCCGACAGCAGGTTGCTGCAGCTGGTCGAGCTGATGGGGCAGCCCGACGATCCGCTGGGCAAGGTCGACCTGATTCTGGACGACGACGTCCCACCGCCGCGCAAGGTGCACTGAGCCCGCGCGGATCGGGGTCGTCGTCCGTTCAGGTGGCGCGCAAGGCGCGCCGCAGCTCCTCACCCAGGGCCGGCTTGTGGGCAAAGGGGTCGGTCGGGTTGCGCGCCTGCAGGATGTCTTCCAGCCGCGTCTGCACCGCGCCGATGGCCTGGGGGTGGCTGTAGATGTAGAACTGGTTGGCGCTCATCGCGTCAAACACTTTGCGCGCCACTTCGGTCGCTGTCACCTTGCCGGAGCTCACAGCCTTGTCGCTCATGGCCTGGCTGATCAACTGGCTGCGCGTCAGCGGTGCGCTGGCCAGCTCGCCCGGCCGGTTGCGCTTGCTCTGGTGGATGCCGGTCGGCACGAAATACGGGCACAGCACCGAGGCACCGACCTGGTCCGTCACCAGCGCCAGGTCCTGGTACAGCGTCTCGCTTAAGCTCACCACCGCATGTTTGCTGACGTTGTAGACGCCCATGTTGGGCGGGTTGAGCAAGCCGGCCATGCTCGCCGTATTGACGATGTGCCCCCGGTAGGCCGGGTCTTTTCGGGCCGCCTCCAGCATCATGGGCGTGAACAGGCGCACACCATGGATCACTCCCCAGAGGTTGACACCCAGTACCCAGTGCCAATCCTGCGCAG
>CALRMF020000147.1:0-7467 GCA_943369035.1 Curvibacter sp. AEP1-3 | reverse complement strand
GCAGCGGCGTGCACTGCGCCTGCAGGCGCTGCCACCAGCTCGCACCATTGGCCTGGTGCGGCTGCACCGAGGACAGCACGAGCCGCTGCTGCGCGCGCGTCAGCGCCACATAGAGGGCGTTGAGTTCCTCGCGGGCGCGCGCCTGGCTTTCGACGGCCATGGCGACCTGCACGCTGGGCGGCACCGCACTCTCGCTGGCGAGGAAGATGAAGCTCTGCGGCGTCTCGGCCTCGCCCGGCCAGTCCAGCAGCACGCTCATGGTCTGCCCCTTCGGCGCCGGCGCGTCGGTGTCGAGCAGCAGCACGAGCTCGGCCTCCAGCCCCTTGGCACCATGCACGGTGAGCAGGCGCACGGCGTCGGCATCGGCCAGCGTGGGTGCCGGCACACCGCCGGCCTTGAGCGCGCGCACCAGCGCATAGGGGGTGGCGTAGCGTGCGCCATCCACCTGCAAGGCGGCAGCCAGCAGCGCCTGCAGGTTGGACAGCACGGCCTCGCGCTGGGGGGCCGGGGCGGCGGCCACGAAGCGCGCCAACACGTCACCGTCGTCGAAGATGGCATCGAGCGCATCGTGCGGCGGCAAGGTGTCGAGCCAGCCCTTCCAGCGGATCAAAACGGGCGCCAGACCCTGCAGATCGTGCGACAGCAGCTCTGTCTTCTGTAGCAGATCGAACCACGGCAGCGGGCGTTGGCGCTGCAGCAGTGCCAGCTGCACCAGCGCCGCATCGCCCAGCCCGAACAGCGGTGATTTCAGCGCCCGCGCCAGCGACAGATCGTGCGCCGGCGACACCAGCGCATCGAGCAGCGCCACGATGTCCTGCACCTCGGGCGCGGCGCCCAGATCGGTCTTCTCCGGCTGCTGCGCCGCAATGCCGAGCGTGCGCAGCTCTTCCTGCATCACGGCCAGGCGGTCGCGCTTGCGCGACAGCACCATGATGTCCTTCGGATGCAGGCCAGCCGCAATCTGCGCCGCCAGCCAGTGCGCGGCCTGGCGGCACTCCAGCGTGCGCAGCGTGTCTTCCGGTGTGATGCGCGGCGTGGTCAGGCTGTCGCGCCAACCCGTGGGCGCGCCGTCTTCCTTGTCGGCCTTGTCGGGGCGTGGAATCTGCGGCAGCGCATAGACACCGCCGGCCTGTGTCGACTCCGTGGTGTGGCGGCGGAAGTTGTCGTATTCGCCCTGCGTCTGCGCCGTGCCCATGGCGTGGTTGACCAGTTCGAGCACCGCGGGCGCGTTGCGGCGCGTGTGGTCGCAGCTCAGCAGGTCGCCGCCAAGGTCACGCACAAAGGCCTGCGCGGCGATGAAGACCTGCGGTTCGGCGCGGCGGAAGCGATAGATGCTCTGTTTGGGGTCACCGACGATGAACAGGCTGGGTGCCTCCGCGCCGCCGCCGGCACCGGCATAACCGCTGAGCCAGGCGTGCAGCGCCTGCCACTGCAGCGGGCTGGTGTCCTGGAACTCGTCGATCAGCAGGTGGCGCGTGCGGGCGTCGAGCCGTTCCTGCACCCAGCCGCCCAGCACCGGATCGGACAGCAGGCGCAGCGCGGCGCGCTCGACGTCGTTCATGTCGACCCAGCCACGCTCGCGCTTGAGCGCCGCGAACTCGTCCACCAGCAGGCGGGTGAGCCGCGTCATGCGCTGCTGGTAGTCCCAGGCCTCGTGCTGCGCCTGCGCGGCCAGCACATCCAGCAGCTGCACCTGCACGGCGCGGACCTGCTCGATGCCCACAACTTTGTCGCCGAACTTGCGCGGGCTGCCGGTCTGGGTCAGCAGCGCGGCGAGCACGCCGTCGGCATCACCGCTGGTCAGCGCCTGTTCCAGCTCGCTGCCCTTGGCACTGAAAGAAGGTTGGCTGGCGCGCCCCAGCGTCTGCGCCGCCAGCACCAGCTGTTGGCGCAAGGGCCCCTCGGCCAGCAGCAGGGCACGGGGCTCGTCCACGCCCTGGAAGGCCGGAAACGCCGCGCTGAAATGCGGCACCGAGGCAAGCACCGCGCCTTGGGCATCGGCCAGCTGGAACTCGACGCGGCGCTGCAGTGCCGCCTCCAGCGCGCGCTCGGTCTGGAACCGGCCGTAGCGGGCCACCACCACGCGGTAGTCGGCCAGTGCCTCGGGCTCGCGCAGCAGGCGCGCCTGGAACGGCCGCCACACCTGCGCCACCGCCCGCGCGTCGTCCTCCAGCAAGTCGTAGGCGGCCGGCAGGCCCAGCGCGTCCAGCAGCGACAGCGGCGCATTGCGCAGCAACGCGGCAAACCAGCTGTGGAAGGTGCGGATCTGCACCGGCCGGCCCTGGGCCAGCAGGGTCTGGTACAGATTTCGTAGCGGCTCACGCAGGTCCCGTGCGGTCTCGGGATCAATTCCACGCAGGACGAGTTCCTGCTGCAGCTGCTCGGGTGTGGCCTTGGCAAACCCCTCCAACCATTCGTTGAGCCGCTGGCGCATCTCACCGGCGGCCTTCTTGGTGAAGGTGATGGCCAGGATCTCGTGCGGTGCGGCACCGTCGAGCAGCGCCCGCAGGATGCGCGAGACCAGCATCCAGGTCTTGCCGGCGCCGGCACAGGCTTCCACCGCGACGCTGCGGCGCGGGTCGCAGGCGATCCGATAGAAGTCTGCGCGGCCGATGGACTCTCCGTTGCGCTCGTAGGCTAGCTGCATCAGTACCGTCTCCAACAACTCTCAAGCCAAGCTCCCAGCGCAGGGCTCCCGTGGCACCGGCTCGGCCGGGCCACCGGGAGCGTCCCCAGAGGGGGGAGACGGCTACACGAAGTGAGACGTAACGGGGGGGAGTTATTCATTCCAGAAGACCTTGCGGCACAGGCCGCGTGCCGCACAGAATTCGCAGGCGTCGCCCTCGCCCAGCGCCGGCAGAACAGCCCCCTCGGCAATGCGCTGCAGGTCATGCGCGATGCCCTCGACCAACGCATCACGCACGGCCACCACGTCGACCTGCTCGAAGGTCTTGCTGCCCTCCTTCTCGCTCACGTTCACATAGGCGGCACGCAGCGTGTCGTGCGGCTGCAGCGCCGCGTAGAAGGCCAGCTGCGTATCCTCAAACGGGTCCTTGATGCGCTTGGCCGTGACGCTGGGCGACTCGGTCTTGTAGTCGATCACCATCACCTCGCCACTGCCGGCCTGGTCGATGCGGTCCAGCCGACCCACCAAGGTCAGCGCGCCCAGGGGCTGCTCTTGCCAGCGTTCGCCCTCCGCGAAGCGCAGCCCCTGCGCCTCGTGAGCGGCCAGCCAGTCGAGGTAGCCGTCACGCACCCGCGGCCAGGCGGCCTGGAAGGGCAGGAATTCGTCGTCGGCCAGCCGCAGGGTCTGCGTCACCTGCGCCGCGGCGGCATCGATCAGCGCCCGCTGGCTCGCCGCGTCGTCCGCCGCGGTCTGACGTTGCTCGTGAAAACGCTGCAGCACGGCATGCAGCCAGAGACCGAAGTCGCGCTTGTCGATCTCCAGCGCCAGTTCGTCAGCCTCCTTCAGGCCGAGCTGGCGCAGGGCGAAGAAGCGGTAGGGACAATGGCGCAGGTCGTTGTAGGCGCTGGCCGACAGACGCGCCACGCCCAGTTGCGGCGCGGCCGGCAGTGGTCGCGACACCGGCGCCGGTGCCCCGTCGCGCAGCGCGCGCGGGTCGGCCGCCAAGCCACTGGCCCGCTGCAGACGCAGCAGCTGCACCAGCGCGCTGGGCTGCAGGGGCTCGCCGCCGTCGTCACCGCGGCGCCACAAAACATCCACCTGCGGCGCCCGCAAGGCATGCTGCCAGGCCGCACGCAAGGCGGCCTCCAGCGTCTCGCGCGACGGCAGGCCGAGCGCCGCGCGCTGCGCCGCCGTCCACAGGCCCGGTGGCTCGGGCGAGGGGTTGAGCCGCACCTCGTCGCAGCCGGGCAGCACCACGGCCCCGAACGGCCGGCCCAGCAGCTGCGCCAGCGGCAGGATTACCACCTGTTCCTGCGGCGGGTACTCCGGCGTGAAGCTCGCGGCCTCGAGCGCTTGGTCGACCCAGTGTGTGAAGTCCGCCAGCGCCAGGCGACGCGACGCCCACAGGGCCTCGGCCGGCAACGGCGCACCACCCTCGCGCAAGCGCAGCGTGGCCAGCACGGTGTCACCGGCCACATCGCTCTGCAACAGGGGCCACTGGCCACTACTTTGCAGCAACTCGCGCAAGGCCGGCAGCCAGTGCTGCAGCGTACGCGGCCGGCTCAGGTCCCCGCGCAACGCCTCGACCTGCTGCAGCAAGGCCGCTAGCGCCGGCTGCTCCGACGTGGCCAGCACCGCAGGCACGTTGCGCCAGGCCCGCAGGGACTGACGACGCAGTTGCGCTTCCAGCTCGCGCACGGCTGCGGCATCGAACGCCGGCGCGTTCTTCACCCAATCGAGCACGACGTCACTGCTGGCGTTCCAGGCGCAGGCGCGCAAGGCCCCCATCACCTGCGCGCCGGCACGGCTGGTGGAGAGCTTCCAGCCGGTTTCGTCCCGCACCTGCAGCGCGCTGGCCGCCAGCATGGCGCGCACGCGACGCGTCAAGGCGCGGTCGGTCGCCACCAGCGCCACTGGCGTGTGGCCAGCCTGCACCTGACGCAACACACAGGCGGCAGCGCGCTGCGCCTCGTCCTGGGCGTCCCGCGCCGCATGCAGCGCCAAGGGGGCCGTAGCCACGGTCTCAGGGCCGACATCATCCAGCGTCAGCAACACCACGCGTTCGCCCCAGGCAGCCTGCAAGGCGGCCGGCAGCGGATCGGGCTGGAAGCCCTGTACGACGACCAGGCAGTCGGTGGCCTCGATCACCCGCGGCTCGAACAGCACGTCGCTGGCATAGGACGAGTTCGCGGCCCAGGCCACGGCCAGTTGCGCCACCGCCGCTTCCAGCGCCAGCGGGCCAGCGTCCAGCCCGGCCATGGCCGCGCCGCGCATGCGCACAGCCCAGGCGCTGCGTTCGGTCGGTGGCACCGCCGCCGCAACGGCACCGAGTTGCTGCGCTGCTTCGAGCAGCAAAGGCGTGGCGGCATCGGCCTGGGCGCCCAGGCCCCCGCGTTCCAGCAGCGCGCGCGCGGTGAGCGCGTCCAGCGCAGCATCGAATGTGAGGTCGGAAGGTGCCGGCGCCGGCCCGCCCAGGCTGCGGCTCCAGTTCTGCGTCGTCTCGAAGCGCGGCGCAAAGCCGTCCGGGTGGGCCTGCGCCCACAGACGCGCTGCCCAGGGCATGAGCTGGGCATAAGGCAACAGCACCACGGTGCGCGCGGGGTGGGCCGCACGCTCGTGCATGAAGGCGCCGATGCGTGCCAGCCAGCCCTGCGGCGCGAACCAGCATTGCAGCAGCGGATGCCGGGCCGCGTCGGGCCCGGGCAGGTAAGGCGCAGACGGTGCTATCGCATTCATAGCGTCAGCGCGCTGCTGGAATACTTGGTTTCTGTCACAATGCCGCAACTCTTGAACTTGTCCGCCGATTATCGGCCGACCCGTTCCTCGCATTGCCAAACCAGACTAAGGAGCCCTTCATGGCCAGCGACCTCATCCAACACGTCTCCGATGCATCTTTTGAGGCATCCGTTCTGCAGTCCGCCCAGCCGGTGCTGGTGGACTTCTGGGCCGAGTGGTGCGGCCCGTGCAAGATGATTGCTCCCATCCTGGACGAAGTGGCGGGCTCCTACCAGGGCAAGCTGCAAGTGGCCAAGATGAACGTGGACGAGAACCAGCAGATCCCGGCCAAGTTCGGCATCCGCGGCATCCCCACCCTGATGCTGTTCAAGGGTGGTCAGCTGGCCGCCACCAAGGTGGGAGCCATGAGCAAGGCCCAGCTGACCGCCTTCATCGACCAGCAACTGGCCTGAATTTCCCGGCCCGTTTCCGGGCCGTCCCGATACCGTTTCGTGGCGGCCCCGTTTCCTGTCATAATCAGTCCTGATCGCCGGTTTCACCCTCGAACCGGTTCGAGTTCCCGGCTGGCAAGGCCCACCGTCTGCCCTGCCCCCACCTCCCCCGAATTTTTGATACTTCCCCCGTTGGGGCACTATCCATGCACTTAAACGAACTCAAGGCACTGCACGTCTCCGAACTCCTGAAGCAGGCCGAAGCACTCGAGATCGAGAACACCGGTCGCATGCGCAAGCAGGAGCTGATGTTTGCCATCATCAAGAAGCGCGCCAAGGGTGGCGAACAGGTGTTTGCCGACGGCGTGCTGGAAATCCTGCCCGACGGCTTCGGTTTCCTGCGCAGTCCGGATTCGAGCTACACCGCCAGCACGGACGACATCTACATCAGTCCCAGCCAGGTGCGCCGCTTCAACCTGCACACCGGCGACATGATCGAAGGCGAAGTGCGCACCCCGAAGGACGGCGAGCGCTACTTTGCCCTCAACAAGCTGGAGAAGGTCAACGGCGGCCTGCCGGAGGACAACAAGCACAAGGTGATGTTCGAGAACCTCACGCCGCTGTTCCCCAAGGAGCAGATGAAGCTGGAGCGTGACGGCCTCAAGAGCGACGAGAACATCACCGGCCGCGTGATCGACATCATCGCCCCCATCGGCAAGGGCCAGCGCGCCCTGCTGGTGGCACCGCCCAAGAGCGGCAAGACGGTGATGATGCAGCACATCGCCCACGCCATTTCGGCCAACTACCCCGACAGCCACATGATGGTGCTGCTGGTGGACGAGCGCCCGGAAGAGGTGACCGAGATGCAGCGCACCGTGCAGGGCGAGGTGATTGCCTCCACCTTCGACGAGCCGGCCGCCCGCCACGTGCACGTGGCCGAGATGGTGATCGAAAAGGCCAAGCGCCTGGTCGAGCACAAGCGGGACGTGGTGATCCTGCTGGACTCCATCACCCGCCTGGCTCGCGCCTACAACAACGTGGTGCCGTCCTCCGGCAAGGTGCTGACCGGCGGCGTGGATGCCAACGCCCTGCAGCGTCCCAAGCGTTTCCTGGGTGCGGCGCGCAACGTGGAAGAAGGCGGCTCGCTGACCATCATCGCCACCGCGCTGGTCGACACCGGCAGCCGCATGGACGAGGTGATCTTTGAAGAGTTCAAGGGCACCGGCAACTGCGAAATCCACCTGGACCGCCGCCTGTACGAGAAACGCGTCTTCCCCTCGATCCAGCTCAACCGCAGCGGCACCCGCCGCGAAGAATTGCTGCTGCAGCCGGAAATCCTGCAGAAGACCCGCATCCTGCGCCAGTTCCTCTACAACATGGACGAGATCGAGTCCATGGAGATGGTGCTCAAGCAGATGCGCGCCACGAAGAATAACAACGAGTTCTTCGACATGATGAGGCGGGGGGGCTGACGCCCACCACCCCAGGCTACGCGCCCGTTGGGCGCTGCGCCACCCCCTCCTGCTACGCGGAGGGGCGCACCCAGTGGCCTGGCCGAGCCAGATCCACGGGCGCCTGCGCTTCAAGCCCCAAAAACCCCTGCAAGTCCTTGATTTGCTTGTATAATTCGACGTTTTCTGCGGAAAGTAGGCTGGATAGGCTGGCCCGGCTCCC
>CALRMF020000146.1:0-7476 GCA_943369035.1 Curvibacter sp. AEP1-3 | reverse complement strand
GGCGCGCGAGATTGCCCAGCTGATCCAGGATTCGGCCATAAAGGTCGAGGCCGGCACCAAGCTCAGTGACGCGGCGCGCCGCACCATGGACGAGGCGGTTGCTGCTGCGCGGCAGGTCAACGCGCTCATCGCTGAAATCCACACCGCGGTGGACGAACAGCGCATCGGCATCGACCAGGTCAACGAGGCCATGGTGCACATGGATGAGATGACGCAGCAGAACAACCAGCTCGTGCACGCACTGGCCTCGTCCGGCCTGGCGCTGGAGCGCCAGGCCCAGGGCGTGGCCGATGCCATGCGCGTGTTCCGTCTCAGCCAGGCCGACGCCATGCAAACCCCGGATGCCGTGGCCCTGCGGCGCGAGATGAAGCAGCTGACCGCAAGTCACCGGGATGCCTGACACGGATCCGCTGCGTACCACGCAACTCGATTTCGGCTTCGAGGCCGGTGATCCGTCGGTAGCGCCGGCGGCAGCACCGAAGCGCAAGCCGCGCCGTGCGGCGCCGGTGGCCGCAGTACCGGCACCTGCCGCGGCAACGGCGGAGGCAGGCGATGCCGAGGCCTTGGCCCGTCAGCTGGAGACCCATCCCGACTACCGGGTGCTGCGCCGCCTGCAGCCGCGCCTGCAGTTTGCGCCGGCGACGGGGGCGGTGCGTCGCGTGCTGCTGCTCGACACCGAGACCACCGGCCTGGATGCCAGTCGCGACAAGATCATCGAGCTGGCGCTGCTGCGCGTCGAGGTGGATGAGGCCAGCGGCCTGCCCAGTGGCACGGTGCAGGTCTACGATGGGCTGGAAGACCCTGGCATGTCGATCTCGCGTGAGATCGAACAGCTCACCGGTATCACGAACGCCATGGTGCGCGGTCAGCGGATTGACGAGGCACGGGTGGCCGAGCTGTTGGACGGCGTGGACCTGGTCATCGCCCACAACGCGGCGTTTGACCGCCCCTTTGTCGAGGCGCGCCTACCGGCTTTCGCGCAACTGCCCTGGGCCTGTTCGTTTGCCGACATCGACTGGAAAAGCGAAGGCCAGTCGTCCGCCAAGCTGGAAAACCTGGCGCTTTCCAAGGGCTGGTTTTACGATGCGCACCGCGCCGAGATGGATTGCCATGCGCTGCTGGCCGTGCTGGGGCAGACGCTGCCGCAGTCGCAGCACAGCGGCTTGGCGTGCCTGCTGGCCGCCGGCTCGCAGGACGCCTTTCGGCTGCAAGCCACCGCCGCGCCGTTTGACGCCAAGGACGCGCTCAAGGCACGCGGCTACCGCTGGAATGCGGAACAACGCGTCTGGCAAACCCTGCTGGCGGATGAGGCCGCGCTGCAGGGCGAATGCGAGTGGCTGCGCTCGGCGGTGTACGGCGGACGCGCGGCGCGCGTGCAGCTGGAAAAACTGCACGCTGGCGTGAAGTACTCGGCGCGCAGCGGCGAGGTGTCGCAGCTGCAGCTCTGAGCCCGCAGCTCAGTTCTGCGCTTCGAGCTGGCTGGACATCTCCAGCCAGCGCTCTTCCAGCGTATCGAGCTCGCCCTGCAGTTGCTGCAGCTGCTGACCGAGGTCCGTGATCTCCTGCAGGCTCGGGTGCCCGGCCAGCCGGGCTTCGAGCTCGCTCTTCTGCCGGTTCAGCTCGGCGATGCGGGCTTCCACCTTCTCCAGTTCGCGCCGCAATTGGCGCGTGCGGTTGTCTTCCCGCGGCGGCTTGGCGGCCAGCGCCGGCGTCGCTGGCTTCACGCTCGCGGCGGCCGCCTCCTTGACAGACTCCTTCACCGCTTCGCGTTGGCGCTTGGCCTCGTCCAGCAGGTAGCGCTGGTAGTCGTCGAGGTCGCCGTCGAACGGCGCGATGCCGCCGTGCGACACCAGCCAGAACTCGTCGCACACGGTGCGCAGCAGGGCACGGTCATGGCTGACCAGCATCACCGTGCCCTCGAACTCGTTGAGCGCCATGCCCAGCGCCTCGCGCGTGGCCAGGTCGAGGTGGTTGGTCGGTTCGTCCAGCAGCAGCAGGTTGGGGCGCTGCCACACCAGCATGCACAGCACCAGGCGCGCCTTCTCGCCGCCACTCATGCTACCCACGGTCTGCTTGACCTGGTCGCCGGTGAAGTTGAAGCTGCCGAGGAAGGTGCGCAGGTCCTGCTCGCGCGTGGGCTGGCCGCTGAGCTGGCCCTTGAGCGTGACTTCCTTGACCAGCTGGATCATGTGTTCCAGTGGCGTGTCCTGCGGGCGCAGCACGTCGAGCTCCTGCTGGGCGAAGTAGCCGATGGCCAGACCCTTGCCTTCGGTGATCTCGCCGCTGATCGGTTGCAGCGCGCGCGCAATGGTCTTGACGACGGTGGACTTGCCCTGGCCGTTGGCGCCCAGGATGCCGATGCGCTGGCCGGCCAGCACAGACTTGCTGACGTTCTTCACGATCACCGTGGGCGGCGTGCCGGCTGGGGCATCGTCTGGCGGCGGGTAGCCGAAGCTCACCTCCTGCATGGCCAGCATGGGGTTGGGCAGGTTGGCCGGTTCCTTGAATTCGAAAGTGAACTCGGCCTCGGCCAGCAGCGGCGCAATGCGCTCCATGCGGCCGAGCGCCTTGACGCGGCTTTGCGCCTGCTTGGCCTTGCTGGCCTTGGCCTTGAAACGGTCGATGAACTTCTGCAGGTGGGCGATCTTTTCTTGTTGCTTGGCGTAGGCAGCCTGCTGCAGTTCCATCTGCTCGGCGCGCATGTCCTCGAACTTGCTGTAGTTGCCACCGTAGCGCTTGAGTTGTGCCTGCTCGATGTGCACCGTGACCTGCGTCACGGCGTCGAGGAACTCGCGGTCATGGCTGATGACCAGCATGGTGCCCTGGTAGCGTTGCAACCAGGCTTCCAGCCAGACCAGGGCGTCGAGGTCCAGGTGGTTGGTCGGCTCGTCCAGCAGCAGCAGGTCGCTCGGGCACATCAGTGCGCGCGCCAGTTGCAGGCGCATGCGCCAGCCGCCGGAGAAGCTGTTGACCGGCTTGTCGAGTTCGGTGGTCTTGAAACCGAGGCCGAGGATCAGCGCCTGCGCGCGCGCCGGTGCGTCATGCGCGCCGGCGTCGTGCAGCGCCATGTAGGCGTGGGCCATGCGCTCACCGTCTTCGGTGGCTTCGGCCGCCGTCACTTCGGCCTGCGCTGCCGCCAGCCGCGTGTCGCCGGCGATCACGAAATCGGTGGCGCTCTGGTCGGTTTCCGGCATGTCCTGCGCCACCTGGGCCAGGCGCCATTGCGGCGGGATGCTGTAGTCGCCGCTGTCCTCGTGCAGCGTGCCGTTGAGCAGGGCGAACAGGGTGGATTTGCCGGCACCGTTGCGCCCGACCAGACCAACCTTCTCGCCGGGGTTGATGGTCACGGACGCGCCATCGAGGATCACCTTGGCGCCGCGGCGCAAGGTGATGTTTTTCAGAGTGATCATTGTTGTTTCAGCAGTGCCTCTCGGGTGACCAGCAGAGCCTGGTCTTCACCGGCACTCGTTTCCAGCCAGGCCACTTCCAGTTGCGGGAAGGCGGCTTCAAAGTAGGGACGCTCGTTGCCGATCTCCAGCACCAGCACGGCGTGTTCGCTCATCTGCGCCGGGGCCTCGCGCAGCAGGCGGCGGATGAAGTCCATGCCATCAGTGCCGCCGGCCAGCGCCAGCTCGGGTTCGGCGCGGTATTCAGCCGGCAATGTCGCCATGCTCTGCGCGTTGACGTAGGGCGGGTTGCACAGGATCAGATCGTAGGGGCCACGCACGTTGGCGAGCCCGTCGGACTGCAGTAGCGTGATGCGGTCCTGCAGGCCGTGTTTGTCGACATTGATGCGCGCCACGGCCAGTGCGTCCGCCGAGAGGTCGGCGCCGTCCACGGTCACCTCCGGCCACACCATCGCCGCCAGCACGGCCAGGCTGCCGTTGCCGGTGCACAGGTCCAGCACGCGGCGGGTGTGTTCGCCCAGCCAGGCGTCGATGGTGCCGTCAGCCAGCAACTCGGCGATGAAGGAGCGCGGCACGATGGCGCGCTCGTCCACATAGAAGGGCACGCCCTGCAGCCAGGCCTCGTGCGTCAGGTAGGCGGCGGGCTTGCGGGTTGTGATGCGTGCTTCCAAAAGTGTAGCTACCTGCGCCTGATCGGCGGGCGCTACCGGCCGATTTGCTACCGAATCCAGATCGTCCAGCGGCAGTCCGAGGCGCCACAGCACCAACCAGGCGGCTTCGTCAAAGGCGTTGGTGGTGCCATGGCCGTAGGCGACGCCAGCGGCGTCGAGCTGGCGGGCAGCAGCTTCGATCAGGTCGAGGACCGAGGGAGCGGTGAACTGCGTCATGCCGCGAGTTTTTCCAGCACGCGGCGGTAGATGTTCTTCAGCGGCTCGATGTCGGACAGCGGCACGTTCTCGTCGATCTTGTGGATGGTGGCGTTGGTGGGGCCGAGCTCGATCACCTGCGGACAGATCTGCGCAATGAAACGGCCGTCGCTGGTGCCGCCGGTGGTGGAGAGTTCGGTCTCGATGCCGCATTCCTCGCGGATGGCATCGCGCACCGCATCCACCAGCGTGCCGGGCGTGGTGAGAAAGGGGCGGCCGCCGAGGGTCCAGGCCAGCTCGTAATCCTGCCCGGGCTGCAGCCCGTGGCGGTGCAGCACGTCGGTCAGGCGCTGCTGCAGGCCTTCCGGGGTGGACTCCGTGCTGAAGCGGAAATTGAAATCCACCACCACATGGCCCGGAATCACATTGCTGGCACCGGTGCCGCCGTGGATGTTGCTGACCTGCCAACTGGTGGGCGGGAAGAAGTCGTTGCCGCGGTCCCATTCGATGGCCACCAGTTCGGCCAGGGCCGGCGCCAGCAGGTGGATCGGGTTGCGTGCCAATTGCGGGTAGGCGATGTGGCCCTGGATGCCCTTGACGGTGAGCTTGCCGCTCAAGGTGCCGCGGCGGCCATTCTTGACCATGTCGCCGGTACGCTGCACCGAGGTCGGTTCGCCAACGATGCAGTAGTCCAGCCGTTCGCCACGTGCCTGCAGCACTTCACAGACCTTGACGGTGCCGTCCACCGCCGGGCCTTCCTCGTCGCTGGTCAGCAGCAGCGCGATGTCGAGGTGCGCCTGCGGCTGGGCGGCCACGAACTCCTCGATGGCCACCACGAAGGCAGCCAGCGAGGTCTTCATGTCGGCCGCGCCGCGGCCGTAGAGGCGGTCGCCGCGGTGCGTGGGGGTGAACGGGTCGCTCGTCCACTGCGCCACCGGGCCGGTGGGCACGACGTCGGTGTGGCCGGCGAATGCTATCAATTTAGGAGCTTCCTGCGCTTTCCCAGTCTGGGCAGAGGGCCGTTTGGCCCACAGGTTGCGGACGCGGAAATCAGCCGGACCGCTTTCGATGGTCTCGCAGACAAAGCCCAGCGGCGCCAGGCGTGCGGCAATCAGGTCCTGGCAGCCCGCATCCTCGGGCGTGAGGGAGGGCAGGGCGATCAGCTGTTCGGCGAGTTGCAGGGTGCGTGACATCAGTGCTTCACATCCAGGGTGATTTCGGTGAACGAGGGCTGGTCGTCCGGATCTTCGGCCGGCTGCGGCGACTGCACGGTCTTGTCGAAGTCGTTCTGCAGCCGCCACATCAGGTTGGTGGGCGAGTCGGAGTTGGCCAGGCCTTCCTTGCGGTCGACGATGCCCTCGGTGATCAGGCGCGCGATGTCCTGCTCGAAGTTCTGCGACCCCTCGGCCATGGATTTCTCCAGCGCTTCCTTGATGCCGGTGAAGTCGCCTTTCTCAATGAGCTCGGCGACCAGCTTGGTGTTGAGCATGACCTCGACCGCCGGCGTGCGACCGCCGGCCGTGGTGCGCAGCAGGCGCTGCGAGACGATGGCCTTGAGCGCGCTGGCCAGATCGCCCAGCATGGAGGCGCGCACCTCCACCGGGTAGAAGCTCAGGATGCGGTTGAGCGCCTGGTAGCTGTTGTTGGCGTGCATCGTGGCCAGGCACAGGTGGCCGGACTGGGCGTAGGCGATGGCGGCCGACATGGTCTCGCGGTCGCGGATCTCGCCGATCATGATCACGTCGGGCGCCTGGCGCAGCGCATTCTGCAGTGCCACCTGCAGCGAGGAGGTGTCGGTGCCGATCTCGCGCTGGTTCACCACCGAGCGCTTGTTCTTGAACAGGAACTCGATCGGGTCTTCGATGGTCAGGATGTGGCCGGCGCTGTGCTCGTTGCGGTGGTCGATCATGGACGCCAGCGTGGTGCTCTTGCCCATGCCGGTGGCGCCCACCATCAGCAGCAGGCCGCGCTTTTCCATGATCAGGTCACCCAGCACCGGCGGCACCGAGAGTGTGGCCAGCGGCGGGACTTCGTTGGCGATGAAGCGGATCACCGCCGCCACCGAACCGCGCTGGCGCATGGCGCTCAATCGGAAGCGTCCCACGCCGGCGAGCGGAAAACCCATGTTGAGCTCGCCGCCGCGGTCCAACTCGGACATGCGCTCAATCGGCAGGATCTCCGACAGCAGGCCGCGCGGCGCCTCAGGCGTGAGCGGCTGGCTGTTGATCGGCACGCACTGGCCGTTGATGCGGATCATCGCCGGCGCAAACGCCGAGAGATACACGTCCGATGCCTTCTTCTCGGCCATCAGCCGCAAGATGCGTTCCATCGTGCCCATCGTCGTGCTCATGTTGTCACTCTCCCTTGAATCCGAGCCGGCAAAAGAAAGCTTTCCAGGCGTACCCGCCCCCAAGATTAGGAAACGCCGTGGAACCGGCTCCGCCGGGCCACTGGCGTTTGCCCCCTGCAAGGGGGGTGGCGAAGGGACACGCAGTGCCCGCAGCCTGGGGGTGTGCCATCAATCCCGCAGCAAGTCGTTCAGGCTGGTCTTGGCGCGGGTCTGCGCGTCAACGCGCTTGACGATGATGGCCGCATACAGGCTGTACTTGCCGCCGTCCTTGGGCAGGCTGCCGCTGATCACCACCGAGCCGGCCGGCACGCGGCCGTAGCTCACCTCGCCCGTGGCGCGGTCGTAGATCGGGGTGCTCTGGCCGATGTACACGCCCATGGAGATCACCGAGTTCTCTTCCACGATCACGCCTTCGACAATCTCCGAACGCGCGCCGATGAAGCAGTTGTCTTCAATGATGGTCGGGTTGGCCTGCAGCGGCTCCAGCACGCCGCCCAGGCCCACGCCGCCGGACAGGTGCACGTTCTTGCCGACCTGCGCGCAGGAGCCGACGGTGGCCCAGGTGTCGACCATGGTGCCTTCGTCGACGTAGGCGCCGATGTTCACGTAGGACGGCATCAGGATGGCGCCCTTGGCGATGAAGCTGCCGCGGCGCGCCACGGCCGGCGGCACCACGCGCACGCCGCTCGCCTTCATTTCCTCTTCGGTCAGCTTGGAGAACTTGGTTTCGACCTTGTCGTAGAAGCCCAGATCGCCAGCCTTGATGACCTCGTTGTCCTTCAGGCGGAAGGACAGCAGCACGGCCTTCTTGATCCACTGGTGCACGGTCCACTGGCCCACGCCTTCACGGGTG
>CALRMF020000145.1:0-7484 GCA_943369035.1 Curvibacter sp. AEP1-3 | reverse complement strand
ACACGAATACACGGGCAACACCAGCCGGACCTGAGGCAAGGCCCTGCGTACCGGCGTCAAGGTAGCCAGGGTTTGGCGAATGACGCATGATGCGTGCCTCAACCTGCTCACCCGCCATGCAAGCTGCCAGCCCGACTCCCCTGCAACCTGCGGACCTGCTGCCGCAAGTACAACGCATCGCCCAGGACGCCGGGCAGGCCATCATGGCCATCTACAACGCCACGCGCGGCACGGTCGACGAGGTCAGCTACAAGGCCGACGGCAGCCCCCTCACCCAGGCCGACCTGGCAGCCCATCAGGTGATTGCGCGCGGGCTGGCGCAGTTGACGCCGTCGATTCCGGTGGTCTCCGAAGAAGACAGCACCTCCGAGGTGCACCGCAAGCCCGTGGGGCGCTTCTGGCTGGTGGATCCGCTGGACGGCACCAAGGAGTTCGTGGCGCGTAATGGGGAGTTCACCGTGAACATCGCCCTCATCGAGAACGGGCGTCCCGTGCTCGGGGTGGTGGTGGCGCCAGCACGGGGGCAAAGCTACTGGGGCATCGCAGGCCAAGGAGCCTGGCGTGAGGCAGATGGCCGGGTGGAGCCGATTCGCGTGGCCGCGGCACCGGAACGCGTTGGACGCCCCCTGCGCGTGCTGGCCAGCAAGAGCCATCTCAACGCCGAGACCCGTGCCTACCTGCAGCAACTGGGGCCGCATGAACTCGTCCAGGCAGGCAGCTCCTTGAAGTTCTGCCGGATGGCGGAGGGCAGCGCTGATCTCTACCCCCGGCTGGGCCCGACCTGTGAATGGGATACAGCGGCGGGCCAGGCGGTGCTGGAAGCAGCGGGTGGAAAGGTGCTGAACCTTGAGGGTGAACGGCTGTGCTACGGCAAGCCGGCGATGACCAATCCTGCCTTCATCGCCAGCGTCTGCTGACCGCGCCGCGCCCTCAGTCGGGGGACAAGGCGTTGACGCCGTCGAAACCCAATTCGAACAGCAGCGTTGCGTCCTCGGCGCGGGCGATGCCATCTGCAATCACCTGCACACCCATTGCATGGCCGATGCTGCACAGCCCGCGCAGCAGGGCCTGGGCCGCGGTGTCCTGAAGTGCGCCTTGCACCACGGCACGGCTGAGCTTGACGCTGTGCAGCCCCAGGCCATGCAAGCGCCCCAGGTGACCGACATGATGATCGAGACGCTCGATACCGACCCGGCAACCCAGCGGGCGGAGCTGCTCGCAGAATCTGGTGAAGGCCGCCAGATGCTCGAAGGCCACTGTTTCGTCCACGTCGAACTGCAACCGCATGGCCTGCTGCTTGTGCTGAGCGAGCACCGCCAGGATGCGGTCTGTCAGTGCCTTGTCACACACCGACTCGTACCCCAGGTCGACGCAAATGACCTGGTTGCTGCGTTCGGCCTCGGCCGAGGCCAGCGCAAGAATCTCGAGATCGACCTGCCCGACCAGCCCGAACCGTCTCGCCTGCGGCAGGAAGGCTCCGGCCACCAGCACTTCCGAGCAGACAGAAGAGCGGATGCGTGGCACAGCGTCCGCGTACAAGGGCATGCCGCGACGATCGTGCACCGGATGCAGCACGAGCTGGAACTCATGCCCACGCAACGCGGTGTGCAGGATCTCGCTCCACTCGCGCGTCGAGCGCAGGGATGTCGGCGCAGCATCCGCCGGCAACCCGGCAGCGTCGGTACCGGCCGGTGTCAGGCTCTGGTCACAGGCCGACAACAGATCAGACAGGCTGCTGCCGACCCCGTAGCGCGCCGCCCCATAGCACAGGCGCAGCAGAGGCGCCTGCTCGGCCTGCAGGATCGCCGCATGCAGGCGCGGTAACAGCGCCCCGGTGTCTTCGAAGCCTGGCAACAGCAGACCAAAGTCAGAAGCGTTCAGTCGGCCGAAATACACGCCCCGCTCCGCGTCCAGCGCAGCGCGGATCTGCTCGGCCACCAGGCGGATCAGCCTATCGGTCTGCAGGCGGCCAATCTCGCGGTTGAGCTCCTGCAGGTTGGCGATGCGCACGACCAGCAGCGCCCCCTGCAGGTGCGTGTCCTCGCGTTCAATCTCGGCCGTGGCGTTGCGGCAGAACACCTCCCGCACCATGAAGCCCGTGCCCGCGTCCATCTCCCGTTCGGTCTTGAGTCGGTCCAGGCGGGCCGCTTCGTCGTCCAGCATGCGCTTGGTCTTCTGCGACAACCGGTTCATGGCTTCGATGATGCGCCGGAACTCGAACGTGCGCGGCGGCGTGACCTCCAGGTAGCGCCGCTCGGCCAACGCCTCGGCCTGCTCCACCACATGGTCCAAGGGCCGCAGCACGCGCCGGATGGCCACCATGCCCAGCACGCCGACCACGATACCGCCCAGGACAAACAGCTGCGCCAACTCCAGCGCGGACCGCCAGAGCGAGTCATAGGCGAACGACGGATCGCTGCGCAGCTGGATGCTGCCCAGTTGCCGCCAGCCGCTCTGGATCACGGCGTTGCCGGGTTCCGGCGCGATCGGGAACAGACGCATGAACCACCCCGGCACGGCTGGCGGCTGTGTCGCGCGTTCACGCTGGGCCAGCAGGCGGCCATCGGGCCCGAGGTAATCAATGCGCTGGTAGTGCCCGAGGTCGAACTGGGAACTCAGCAGCAGTTCCACCTTGACCGGATCGCTGGCGCCTTGTGAGAGCGTGAGGGCCAGCGCCGTGGCAGTGTCGAGGTTCTTGACCTTGAGCTCGTTTTCCAGATAGTGCTGGGCCGAGTGAATGTTGATGATGCCCGCCGTCAAGACCGCGGCCAGGATGATCAGGCCGACGACGATCCACAGACGTTTGACCAGTGACATGGTGCTGCTCCCGAGTGTTCTATAGCGTGTGTTCCGCCTGCATGCGCGCCAGCACGTCGCGCCAGCGCGAGATGCGGGCCGTGGGGTCCGAGCTGGATGGGTTGGGACCACGGAACCAGAGTTGCGAGGCGTTGAAGGCATACACCGGCGTCAGGTCAGGCCGGCGCGAGGCGGGTTTGATCTCGCCGTCGAAGTTGTCCAGGATCAGCGGCTCGGCGGCCGGCTCTGCGTAGTAGGCCAGGATCATGTGCGCCTCCGGCTCGGTGCGCTCCGGCCGCTGCAGGCGAACGTAGGTCAGGCGCAGCCTGGCCTCCGGCACACCCGCCAGCAGCAGGCTCACGTACTTGGCAATGGCAAAGTCCTCGCAGTCGCCGGCCCCCATGGCCAGGGTTTCCAGCAGCGAGGCCCAGTGGTCCTCCTGTTGCCACAGCTCCCGATCCTCCACCCAGCGGATACGGCGGTTGAAGTAACGGTTGATGCGCTCAAGCTTGTCCAGCTCGCTCGGCCCCTGCGGGGGCGGCAACATGGTGCGCCATTCGCCCACCCGTTGCGCTATCTCTGCGCCATAGCGGCTCAGGGCCAGTTGCTGCAGGCGATCGAGGTTGGTGACCGCCAGGCCGGCCAGCACCGCCAGAGTCGCCGTACCGACCCAGACCCGCTTTGCCGGCCATGACCAATGCCACCTCATCATGGCGATCATCTTACGGAGTATTCCGGGCGGTTTTCAGCACACAGGCGCAGCCACACGGCAATTGACCGTCAAAGACCCGCGAATTCATCTCATTGCGTCGGCACCCGGGTTTTAAGATCGCCTGACCATGAAAACGTCCTCGACCATCGTGCTGCTGGCCCTGTCGCTGGCTGGCTGTGCCAAGATCAGCGACCTGAGCCAGAAGGTCCTGTCCACCACGGCGCCCGCGCTGGCAGTGGTGAACGAGACGCTGCTGAGCGGCGAAGTGGAGTTTTTCATCAACCGTACCGGCAACGTCACCCTGCAGGCCGACTCGGGCCTGAAGTGCATGGGCGGCCTGCGCTACACCGCCAGCCGCAATGGCTCCGTCAACCTGCAGTGCAGTGATGGCAGCGACGTCAAGCTTGAGTTCGCCGCTTTGAGCGAGACTCGGGGCCATGCCAGCGGCCGCGGCGCGCAAGGACCGGCGACATTGACCTACGGCCTGGCACCGAGCGATGCGGCCGCCTATCTGGTGCTGCCGCCAGGCAGACGTCTGGTGAGCGGCAAAGAGGGTGGTGTGCGTCTGCAGTAAGGCCACAGCCCGGCGTCCAAAGAAAAGCCCGCCTGACTCACGTCGGCGGGCTTTTCTGTTGGGACAGCCGCTGATCGACTGGCGATCAGCGGCCACACTTCAACGTGCCGGTCGCGGCGCGCGCTTCTTGGCGTCGCGCGGCACGAACACCTTGCCGCCGCCGGCACCGGGTTTGGCGAAGGCGGGCTTGCGCGGTGCGAAGTCGCCACGCGGGGCGCCACCGTCACGGCGGCCGTCGCCGGCAAAGCGGTCGTTGAAACCGCCCTTGCGCTCATAGCTGAAACCCTCGCGACGCTCGCCACCGCGCTCGTCACGCGGAGCAAAACCACCGCCAAAGCCGGGCGCCGCCGGACGCTCGGCGCCGAAGCCCCGGCGGTCGCCGCCACGCTCATCGCGCGGCGCGAAGCCGGCGCGATCGCCCCCAAAGCCACCGCGGTTGCCACCGAAGCCGGAGCGGTTGCCGCTGCCGAACTTGCGGTCGCGCGAGAAGGTGTCGCGCTCGCCGCCGCGGCTGTTGCGGCCGCCGAAGTTGGAGCGCTCCGAACGGGCGTCAGGCATGCGCTGCTTGGGCTCCATGCCGGGGATGGTCTCGGCCTTGAACGGCTGCTTGCTGTAGGCCTCGATGTCGAAGATCTTGCGGCGGTCGCGGAACTCGGCAAAGGTCACGGCCAAGCCGTCACGACCCGCGCGGCCGGTACGGCCGATGCGGTGCGTGTAGTCCTCGGCCTTCATCGGCAGACCGAAGTTGAAGACGTGGGTGATGGTGGGCACGTCGATGCCGCGCGCCGCCACGTCGGTGGCCACCAGGATCTGCACCTGGCCGTTGCGCAGCGCCATCAGGCGGCGGTTGCGCAGGCCCTGGCTGAGCGCACCGTGCAGCGCCACGGCGGAGAAGCCGTCCTGCTGCAGGTCGTTGGCCAAGCCATCGCACTCCACCTGGGTGCTGGCGAACACGATGGCCTGGTCGATGGAGGCATCGCGCAGCCAGTGGTCCAGCAGCTGGCGCTTGTGCTGCGCGTTATCGGCCCAGAACAGCACCTGCTTGATGTTGTTGTGCTTCTGCTGCGGCGTGTCGATCTGCACCTTGTGCACGCCGGAGCCGCCGTCGTGCATGACGCGCATGGCCAGCTGCTGGATGCGCGGCGCGAAGGTGGCGCTGAACATCATGGTCTGGCGGCGCTGGGCGGTCAGCTGGTTGATCTCGGCCAGGTCGTCGGCAAAGCCCAGGTCCAGCATGCGGTCGGCTTCATCCACCACCAGGAACTGCACCTGGTCGAGCTTGATCTGCATCGAACGCTGCAGGTCCAGCAGGCGGCCCGGGGTGGCCACCACCAGGTTGGCGTTCTGCAACTTGGCAATCTGGATCTGGTAGGGCATGCCGCCCACCACGTTGGCAATGCGGATGCCTCGGCAGTGCTTGACCAGCTCGATGGCGTCGTGCGCCACCTGCTGCGCCAGCTCGCGCGTCGGGCACAGCACCAGGGCGCCGGGCACGGCGGCCTTGAAGTTGCGCGGGTTGGTCGGATCCTTGCGCTTGTTGCGCTTCGGCGCCGGCTCGCCCTTGGCAGCCGCTTCGGCGCAGGCACGCTCGTAGTCGGCACGCTCCTGGGCTTCGGCAGCGGCCTGCTGACGGATCAGCGTGTGCAGCACGGGCAACAGGAAGGCCGCGGTCTTGCCGCTGCCGGTCTGGCTGGAGACCATCAGGTCGTTGTAGCCATGGTGCTCGGGGTCATCGCTGGGCAGGGCCAGCGGAATGGCACGCTGCTGCACGGCGGTGGGCTGGGTGTAGCCCAGGTCGGCGACGGCACGCACCAGTTCGTCGGCCAGGCCGAGCTCGACAAAGCCGTTGGGCACGGTTTCGGCTGCCTCGGTTTCGACGGCCACAGCGGCGTCGGTGGAAAGAAGGGTTTCGACAGGCGACAGCTCGCCCGTCGCATCAAATGCGTCAGTCATGAAAAGTACTCACATGCGAACACCGCAGGAACTGCGGGTGCTTCGCGGATGGTTAAAAGACATCAACCATCAAACGAAGCCTGCACCGGGAGGGACCCGGCACCGGGGACGATTCACGAACCGCGTGGGTTCAATGTCCGGTGTATGAAGGGAGATGCACGAAAAAGCGCCACGTTTTTGCGGCGCAGATGGATTATCGCACGATTCAGGGTTTTCACCTAATCGCCATTGCAAACGCGGTGTCAGCCCAGCTTCAGGAAATGCTCGCGGTAGTGCGCCAGCTCGTCGATGGACTCGTGCACGTCGGCCAGCGCGGTGTGCTTCTGCGCCTTCTTGAAGCTGCTGTAGACCTCGGGCTTCCAACGGCGCGCCAGCTCCTTGAAGGTGCTGACGTCCACATTGCGGTAGTGAAAGAAGGCCTCCAGCTTGGGCATGTACTTGACGAGGAAGCGCCGGTCCTGGCCGATGCTGTTGCCGCACATGGGCGAGCTGCCCTTGGGCACGTACTTCGACAGGAAGGCGATCAGCTCGGCCTCGGCTTCGGCCTCGGTCGTGGTGGAGGCTTTCACCTTGTCGATCAAGCCACTCTTGCCGTGCGTGCCCTTGTTCCAGGCGTCCATGGCGTTGAGCACCTCGTCGCTCTGGTGGATCACCAGCACCGGCCCTTCGACGCGCGGCTCCAGGTTGGGGCCGGTCACGATGACGGCGATTTCGATGATGCGCTCGGCCTCCGGGTCGAGGCCGGTCATTTCGCAGTCGAGCCAGACCAGGTTGAGGTCGGATTTGCTGAGTGGGGTGTTCGTGTCTGCCATGGGCCCGATTGTCGCCGATGGCCTACACTTCCCGCCCATGGTCGACCCCTCCGCTAGTGCATTCTCCCCTTCCCTGGCCCTGACGCTGGCCTTTGCCTCCGCCCTGCTGCTGGGCCTGGGCCTCAAGTTCTGGCTGGCCTCGCGCCAGGTACGCCATGTGGCGCGCCACCGCGCGACCGTTCCCGCCGCGTTTGCCAGCACCATCACCCTGGCCGCGCATCAGAAGGCGGCCGACTACACCGCGGCCAAGGTGCGCTTCGGCCTGCTGGAGACGGCGCTGGGCGCCGCCGTGCTCCTGGGCTGGACCCTGCTGGGCGGCCTGCATGCCCTCAACCAGGCCCTGCTCGACTGGCTGGGCGGCGGCATGCTGCAGCAGCTGGCGCTGGTCGCTGCCTTCGTGCTGATCGGCGGCATCATCGAGCTGCCGCTGTCGCTGTACCAGACCTTTGTCATCGAACAGCGCTTCGGCTTCAACAAGATGACGCCCACGCTGTGGCTCACCGACCTGCTCAAGTCCACCCTGCTGGGTGGGCTGATCGGGCTGCCAATTGCCGCCCTCATCCTGTGGGTCATGGGCGCCACCGGCGGCCTGTGGTGGCTGTGGGCGTGGGGCGTGTGGATGGGCTTCAACCTGCTG
>CALRMF020000144.1:0-7500 GCA_943369035.1 Curvibacter sp. AEP1-3 | reverse complement strand
GATCGCCTCGCACAGCTACTCGCATCCATTCGTGTGGCACAAGCTCAAGCGCAATCCGAGTGCTGACGACTACAACCTTGACATCCCGGGCTACGTGTTCGACCTGAAACGGGAGATTGAAGGCTCCAAGTCGTACATCGAAACCCGGCTGGCGCCGCCGGGCAAGCGGGTGGAGTTGTTCCTGTGGACCGGCGACACCAACCCCGGCCGGGAAGGCCTGGCGCTGGCCCGTCAGGCCGGCATGCTGAGCATGAACGGCGGCGACACGATGGCCACACGATCACGGGCTACCCTGACTTCGGTGGCCCCCTATGGCATTCAGGTGGGTGACCAGTTCCAGGTGTTTGCGCCCAACCAGAACGAGAACGTCTACACCAACAACTGGACCGGCCCGTTCTATGGCTACGAGCGCGTGCTGGAGACCTTCGAGTTCACCGAGCAGCCGCGCCGGCTCAAGCCGGTCAACATCTACTTTCACACCTATATCCTGACCAAGCGGGCCGGCCTGCAGTCGCTGGAGAAGGTGTTCGACTGGGCGCTGGCCGCGGAGCTCACACCGGTGCGGGCCTCGAGCTATGCGCGCAAGGTGGAGGCCTTCCAGCGCTTCGCCGTGGCGCGCACGGACCAGGGCTGGCGCCTGCGGGGCAACGGCGAGCTGCGCACGGTGCGCAGTCCGTCCGCCCTGGGCATGCCGGATCTGACCCGCAGCCAGGGCGTGGCCGGCTATGCCTTTCACCAGGACAGCGTCTACACGCACCTGACCGGCTCATCGGTCGATCTGGTGTTGGCACCCGGGGTCCGTGCCGTGCCGCGGCTGGTGTCGGCCAACGCGGCGGTGCAGAGCGCCGGGCCGACCGAGCGCGGCTATCGCTGGCAGTTGGCCGGCGAAGTCCCCTTGAGCTTCACCTTGGCCGAGGCTGCCGACTGCCGTGTCATGGGTGACGGGCAGGCGCTCCGACCGACCCGCGGCCGCGACGGGCACTATCACTACCGCTTGAGCCACCATGCTGCCGGATCGATCGAAGCGATATGCCGTCACTGACGGCGAGCCGCCGCGGCTCAGGCTCGTCCGTACCTGGCAGCTGGCCTTGACGGCGCTGCTGGCGGTCGGCCTGCTGAGAGCGATCTTTCCGCAGCAGAAGCTGGTCCAGCGCCTGTACGACCAGGAGCGGCTGGACGACCTCAGTCTGTCCTACGTCCAGAATCTGTACCGTACCGAACCTCAGAACCTCGACCTGAAGATCCTGCTGGCGCGGACCCGGCCGGATGTCCGCACGGAAGACCTCGAAATCGCACTGACGGCTGTGCTGAGGGACGGCGACCTGCGGCAGCGCTCGGAAGCCAGGCTGTTGCTGCTCAAGAGTTACGAGGCGGCCTTGCGCCACAGCTCGCCGCAGGCGTCGACCTACGAGCGCAAGCTGAGAGATCTGGTTGCCAGCGTGGCGAACGACCGCGTACCGCCCCACCTGGCGGGCGCGTTTGCGGCCACGGCATTCCGGTTGGGCATGTCGCAGCAGGGCTTGCGGTTGCTGGAGCAGATTTCGCAGCAAGAGCCGGTGACGGCCCTGCGGACCTATGCCGAGGCAGCGCTGGCCCAGGGGCGGCACGAACTGGCGGCAGAGTATTACCTGCTGGCACGTCGCCAGACCACCGAGCGCGACCTGGCGCGGCACTATTTCCAGCGGGGCATTGCCAGCCTGATGGCGGCCAGCCTGTTCCCGCAGGCCATGGCGGCCGCGGAGCGCAGCCTGGGGGACCTGCAGGACGATCCGGAGACCTTGCGTTTCCTGATGCGCATGGCGCTGGCCGCCGGCGAGCCCCATCGTGCCGCCGGGTACGCCGAGCGGCTGGTCTTCCCGGAGCCTTCGGCTGCGGCGGGGAGGGCGCCGTGAGGGCGATACGGAGCTGGCTCCTGGCGAGCGGACTGGTGGTGACGGCAGCGCACGCCGTCGACGGAGTGGGCGCGGTGCCGTCTGCCACGCCGCAGCCGGCCAGACCCACTGCGGCCGTGGGATTCAACGAGCAGGACTTCGAACTGGCCTATCAGGCGTTCCTGGCCGATGCACGCCTGTCGCAGGCACTGCGCCTGGCGCGGCAGGCGGTTCAGGCGCGCCCGGCTGATCCGACATGGCGCCGCCGCCTGGCGCAGGTGGCCGAGTGGTCGGGCGATATGGCGCTGGCCTGGGAGAACTGGCGCCACCTGTTGCGCCAGGGAGAGCAGACGCCCGACGTACTGCAGGGTGTCCTCCGTCTTGCCCCGGTTGTCGGCGAGCCGGAGCTGGCCCTGCAGGCGTGGTTGTTGCAAGTGCCGAACATGCGGCCGACGCTCGCGCAGTGGAACGACATCCGTTACCTGTTCGAGCTCAGCGGCCAGCCCTTGGCGGGAAGCCGGTTCTTCGAGCAGCAGTATGGCCGCGATCCGCAGCCCTACTTGTTGCAGCAGGCGGCGGAGCTGGCCGAGAACGGTGGCGACGATGCGCGTGCGCTCAAGCTCCACCTGCAGCGTGCCGATCGGGCCCCCTTCAGCGCCGACAGCGTGATCCGCGCCGCGGTCCTGCTGATCCGCGCCGGGCGGCTGGCCGATGCCCATGCGCTGCTGGCGCGCCACCAGGCGCAGGTCGACCCCACCCAGATGGAGTTCTGGCGTCTGCTGGGCAACGCAGCCTGGGAGTTGATGGAGGAGGCGTCGGCACGCCGCGCCTTTGGCAACTATGTGCACAGCCCTCAGGCGACGGCGGGTGACTGGTCGCGGCTGATTTACCTGGCGCGCCAGCAGGACCCGAAGCAGGCCGCGGAACTGGCCTACCAGGCCTACCGCCGTTACGGAGAGCTGGGCAATCTGCTGCAGGCGCTGAACCTGCATGTCGAGGCGGGCGATGCCGCCGGCTTCGAGGCGTTGCTGCAGCGCCTCGGGGCGCAGGATCTGGCGCTGGCGGAGCAGGATGCCGGCTTCCTGATCCTGCGCGCGCAGCACCGCCAGCGCGCCGGGCGCAACGACGAGGCGTGGCGCGACTACTGGCAGGCGCTGGCGCTGCCGAGCGAGGACGATGCGGCATGGGTGTCGGCGCTGTGGTTCCTGATCGATGCCGCGCGACCGAAGGAACTGGAGGCGTTGCTGGAACGGGCCCGTCCCCGCGCCGCGGACAACGCGGAGTTCTGGCTGCCGATGGCGGCGGCCCACCGCCAGCTGGAGCGCTACGGCGAAGCGCTGGTCTGGTACCGCAGGGAAATCCGGCGGCAGCCGCGGGACGCGTTGCTGCTGCTGAATGCCGCTGATCTGCTGCAGCGTTTGCAGCAGCCCGGTGCCGCGCTGCGCCTCCAGCGCCACGCCTGGGCGCAGCTGCGCGAGCAGCGGCTGACGCCGGAGGCGCTCAATGCTGCGCAACAGCGTGCACTGCTGCAGCTCGCATTGCAGAACCGGCCGGGCGATGCGGCAGCGGCCCAGGTGGTGCAGCTGCTCCAGCGCTTGCGCGGATTGCCGTCGACGCAGGAAGTGCCGCAGGACGAAGCGCGCCAGACTGCGGACCTGATCCTCGGCTGGATGCTGGCGCAGAACCAGAGCGCTGCGGCCCGCCAGTGGCTGTGGCGCCACTACCTGTCCCAGACTGACCCGGTGATGCGGCGTCCGCCCGTCCTGCTGCAAAGCCAGTTGGCGGTGCAGGAGCAGGACCGGGTGGGCATGTCGCAGCTGCTGGCTGCGGCGCCCGAGCGCCTGCCGGCCACGCTGCGCCACGACATGGCGCGCGCAGCGCGCCAGTCCGAGCAGGCCGATACCGTGCTGTTTGACGCCATGACGCGCAGTCCCGACGACCCGGAGCTGCACGATCGCTGGCGCTTGCAGGTGACGCCACGCGCCGACTACGTGCAGTTGCGCTGGTTCAGCAGCCAGTTTGGCGGGCTGGACGCGTCCAGCCGTCAGCTCGAAACCAGTGGCGTGCAGATGGAGGCCCGCCTGACGGCGGCGCCCGGATGGCAGGCGCTGCTCGGCTGGACGATCAGTGCACAGACCTCGGGTGACCCCAATGTCGCGTCCTACCTGCCCGGTGCCGAACGCCTGGCCAGCATCGGGCTGCGCCGTGAACATGCCGATGCGACCAGCCAGGTCCAGCTGTTCCAGCGTGACGAGTATCGCGTCCGCAACGGCCTGCGCGTGGCCCACAGCCGTGCCCTGACGCCGCGCCTGCAGCTCGACGGTGCGCTGGGCTGGCAGCAGGATGCCACCGACAGCCTGCCGCTGCGGGTGGCGGGCATGGAGGACCAGCTGCAGCTGGCGGCTGGCTACACCCTGGACGCGCGGACCTACCTGCGCCTGGCCGCCCGGGTGTCGCGCTTTCACAGCCAGGCGGGCGGGAGTATCGGTGAGGCGCGCGTTCATGATGCCGAGGCCGGCTATCGGCTGCGGCTGCAGTACCCGGACTGGCGGCTGCGCGTGTTCGTGTCCCAGGTTGCATACGAGGATGCGGCGACTGCCGCACAATCGGCGCAAGACCTGTCGTCCCGACTACGCACCGAAAGCGAGGCGGGGCGTATCGATGCCCTGCGCTACTTCCTGTCGCGCGGCAGCACGACCTGGGGCGTCTGCGCCGGCATGGGGGAAAACAGGGGCGGGCAGAGTCTGCAGGAGGTTTACAGCCGGGTGGTGTTGCCGTTCGCGGATGTCTGTGCGACCCAGAACAGCCTGAACGGGGATGGCTACGCCGGCGCCGTCGGACTGGCCGGCCGCCTGTTGGGGCGGGATCACGTGTCGCTACGGCTGGAACAGAGCAGCGGCGGGGCAGGCAGTGGTGCACTGGCGCGGACGCTAGCCTTGCGCTACCGCTACTATTTTTGAAAGAGAAGGTGCAGGATGATGAACCGAAGACTATGCTTGCTGGCAGCCCTGGCGCTCGCCGGGTGTGCCGGGCGACCGACCTTGAGCGCCCATCAGCCGGACGGCGCGCTGGAAGCGGGGGAGCTGTGGGCGCTGCTGCCCCTGCTCAACCACACCGACACGCCGCAGGCCGCGCTGGCGGCCGAGACGCTGGTCGAGCACGCGCTGCGTCTGCGCGGTATCAGCCGGCTGGTGCGCTATCCGGCGGCGATGGGGCGTGATGGCCTGTTCGAGCCGGCCGAGCGTCGGCTGGTGGACGAGGCACAGAAATGGGCGCAGCAGCAGGGCGCCCGTTATGGCGTGACCGGCGCTGTCGAGGAGTGGCGCTACAAGGTGGGCCTCGATGGCGAGCCCGTGGTGGGGCTGACCCTGCGTGTGCTGGACCTGAAGGACGGCCGGGTGGTCTGGACCGCCTCTGGCGCCCAGGCCGGATGGGCGCGTGATTCCCTAGCTGGCGTGGCTGCGCGATTGCTGGCCGGCCTGACCGAGACGCTGGCCCTGCGTGCCGGCGGTCCGGTTCGCTGACCTTGCGCATGGGCCATCGCATCGTGCCGTCCTGGGTTGGGCGTCTGCGCCAGCGCTTGCAGCCGGCCGAGTCCGCCGAGCGCGCCAAGTGGCTGGAGGCGGCTGCGGTGCCGCTGCTGTGTCTGGCCCTGGCCTGGTGGTGGCGCCCGCAAGACCCGTTCCTGCTGAACTTGCCTTTTCCCTGGCTGTGGCTCGGTCCGGTGCTGGTGGCGCTGCGTTACGGGGTGTCGGCGGGGCTGGCGGGCGGCATGCTGTATCTGGGCGCCTGGTTCCTGGCGCGTGCGATGGCCGCGCAGGCCGTCGCGCAGGCTGATTTCCCGCGTGACTTCTTCTTCGGTGGCGGCCTGCTGGTGCTGCTGTGCGGCCAGTTCGGCGACACCTGGCGCGAACGTTTTCAGCGACTGGAGGAGAGCAGTCTCTACATGACCGAGCGCCTGGCCCGCCTCACCAAGCGGCACCTGCTGCTGAACCTCTCCCATGACAAGCTGGAGCAGGAGATGCTGGCGCGTCCCGGTTCGTTGCGCGACGCCCTGACCGAGCTGCGCCAGTTGATCATCCAGTCCGGGGCGCAGCCCGGGGAGCTGCCAGCGACCGGTGCCATGTTGCACCTGCTGGAGCGTTACGTGAAGATCGAGGCGGCGGCGTTGTATGCCGCGACGGAGCAGGACGGGCGGGTCCTCCTGGGCGCCCAGCAGGGCGCGGTGGGTGAACCGACGCCGTTGACGGCTGACGATGCCCTGTTCCTGCTGGCCGTCGAGCAGAGAAAACTGGTGCACATTGCGCGCCATGAGGTGTCGTTCGAACGGGCGTCCAAGCAGCTGGTCGTGGCCCCCTTGCTGTCCAGCGATGACCAGCTGGTCGGCTTCTTCGCCGTCTCGAAGATTCCCTTCTTCTCCCTCAGTGTCGAGAACCTGCAGATGCTGTCGGTTTTGTTGGCCTACTACGCCGACTATGTGCACAACGGACCGGAGATCGCACGTTGCCGGACACTGCTGCCGACCATTCCGGATGCCTTCGCCGAGGAGCTGGCCCGCATGCAACGCATGCAGCGCAAGGTGGGTATCGGTAGCCAGATCCTGATCCTGCTGTTTGCCGGTCGCATGAAGGACGAGATCCCGGACCAGCTGTTGCAGATCAAGCGCGGGCTGGACCTCTACTGGTTGGCCCGCCGCCCGGACGGCGTCGTGGCGGCGGCCATCCTGATGCCATTTGCGACCACCATCGGCGCCAACGGCTTCCTGCAGCGGATCGAAGGCTGGCTGCGGCAGCGCTGGGGGGGTGACTTCGCTTCGCTGCAGGTCCAGGTGGTGCGCATCGAACTCGAGCGGGAAGATCCGTTGCAGGTCATGGCCCGGGTGATGGCGTCATGAACAGTCTCTATGTGGGCCTGATCCTGGTCGCTGTCCTGCTGGACGTCGCGCTGCTGGTGGGTCCGATGGCACGGATGCATTCAATGCCAGCCTTCCTCACCGTACTGGGTGTCCATGTGGCGGTGTCGGCGGCGGTGGCCCAAGGCGGCCTGCAGTTGCTGCCCGAGCGGTTCCGCGGACAGACCCGCTGGACGCGGTTCCTGCTCTTTGATCTGGCTTTCATGGCGCCGTTGATCGGCCCGCTGGGCATCCTGCTGGTGTCGCGCGGCCTGACGCGCGGGAAAAAGAATGGGCAACCGACGGCGACGTCGCTGGCCGTCAATCTGCCGGAGTACGACATCCGGACGAAGGATCCGCAGCGTGGCAACCAGGGCACCATCCGTTCCCGTCTGGCCGAACACGTGCCGCAGAGCGTGCGCATGAAGTCCTTGCTGACCCTGCAGGCGGTCCCCAGCCGGGTGGCCAATCCGATTCGAGAAGCGCTGCTGGCAGACCAGAGCGACGATGTGCGGCTGGTGGCCTTCGGCATGCTGGAGAAGGAAGAGAAGAAGCTCACGGTGCACATTCACCAGGAGCAGAAGAACCTGGCGCGCGAACAGTCACCCAGTGCCCGGTACAGCAGCTTGCGCCATCTGGCGGAGCTGCATTGGGAGATGGTCTACGCGGGGCTGGCGCAGGGTGAGCTCCGCCGCCACGTGTTGGGCGAAGCGCGTGACTACCTGGAGCAGGCCCTGG
>CALRMF020000143.1:0-7502 GCA_943369035.1 Curvibacter sp. AEP1-3 | reverse complement strand
AGGCGGTGCGCGTAGTAGATCGGCGCCGGCATCAGCTCGGGCGTCTCGTCGCAGGCGTAGCCGAACATCAGGCCCTGGTCGCCGGCGCCGGTGTTGAGGTGGTCGTCGGAGGCGTGGTCCACGCCCTGGGCGATGTCGTTCGACTGCTTGTCGTAGGCCACCAGCACGGCGCAACCCTTGTAGTCGATGCCGTACTCGGTGTTGTCGTAGCCGATGCGCTTGATGGTGTCGCGCGCCACCTGGATGTAGTCGACGTGCGCATTGGTGGTGATTTCACCCGCCAGCACCACCAGGCCGGTGTTGGTCAGCGTCTCGGCTGCCACGCGAGAGCGCGGGTCCTGCTGGAAGATCGCGTCGAGGATGGCATCCGAAATCTGGTCGGCCACCTTGTCGGGATGGCCTTCGGAGACGGACTCGGAGGTAAAGAGGTAATCGTTCGCCATTGAATAAACTCCACAGTTGTTTCAGGCGCGTTGCCTGGGCTGCGAGCTTCGGCGAACGCTTTAGCAGATACGTCAATATTGACGGCACAATCAGCACCTTTCCGGGGAGCCGCCTGTGCGTGTCGCCCTGCAAGTAGTTCTGTAACTCAGCGACGCCCCGTAGTTTATCCGAGTCATGACCTTCCTTTTCCGTTTTTTGGCCCGTCTGCCCCTGTGGCTGCTGCATGGCGTGGGCTGGGTGCTGGGCTGGGGGGTGTTCGGGCTGTCGGCGGTGTACCGGCAGCGTTTCCTGGCCAACGTACGCCTGGCTGGCCGCAGTGCGGCGCACTGGCGGTCTGCCGTAGGTCAGGCCGGCTGCCTGGTGGCCGAGATCCCGCGCCTGTGGCTGGGCCGCTCCGTGCCGCTGCACTGGGCCGGCGCCGAGCACATCGAGGCTGCGCTGGCGCAGGGGCGCGGCATCGTGTTCCTGACGCCGCACCTGGGCTGCTTCGAGATCACGGCGCAGGCTTATGCGCAGCGCTTTGGCGCCCGGCAGCCGATGACGGTGCTGTTTCGCACGCCGCGCAAGCCCTGGCTGCGCGAGCTGGTGGCGCGCGCGCGCCACCGGCCCGGCCTGCACGCGGTGCCAACGACCCTGGCCGGCGTGAAGCAGTTGATCAAGGCCTTGCGTCTGGGGCAGTCGGTCGGCTTGCTGCCGGACCAGGTACCGCCGCAGGGGCAAGGCGTGTGGGTGCCGTTCTTCGGTCGGCCGGCCTACACCATGACGCTGTCGGCCCGGCTGGCGCAGCAGACCGGTGCGACCGTGCTGGTGGCCTGGGGCGAGCGGCTGCCATGGGGACGTGGCTACCGCATCCACGTACAGCCCTTGGGCGAGTCGCTGCCGGCCGACCTGCAGGAGGCGGCGACGGTGATCAACCGCGCCATGGAGCAACTGATTGCCGGCTGCCCGCAGCAGTACCTCTGGGGCTATGCGCGCTACAAACAGCCGCGGGAAGAATGAATTGACCTTGGGAACGATCTTCAGCCATGCGGGGGTGCTGTTCATGCGCCTGCTGGCCTACCTGCCTTTGGCCTGGATCCGGGCGCTCGGCTGGGGCTTCGGCTGGCTGCTGTATGCGCTGATCGTGCCGCGCCGCCGTGTTGTACTGATCAATCTGCGCCTGTGTTTTCCGCAACTGAGCGAGGACGAGCGGCGGCGTCTGACGCAGCAGGTCTTCATCCACTTTGCCCAGGCCTGGTTCGATCGCAGCTGGCTTTGGCATGGCCGGCCCGAGGCGGTGTGCCGCCGTCTGCAATTGACGGGCGCCGTGGCCGAGCTGCAGGGCAACGATCCAACCGTGCTGTTCGCGCCCCACTTCATGGGGCTGGATGCCGGCTGGACGGCGTTGACGCAGCAACTGCCGCGCCGCTTCACCACCATCTATACCAACCAGGCCAACAAGGTGGTGGATGCCTGGGTATTGGCGGGCCGTCGGCGTTTCGGCCAGGGACGGCTGTTCGGTCGTATCGATGGCGTGAAGGCCATCGTCGCAGACTTGCGTTCAGGTGAGCCTTTGTACCTGTTGCCCGACATGAACTTTGGCCCTGAGGAGTCGGTGTTTGTACCGTTCTACGGCGTGTCGGCGGCCACCGTGCCGTCGCTGTCGCGCTTTTCCCGGCTGGGGCGGGCCAAGGTGGTGCCGGTGCTGACCCGCATGACGACCTCCGGCTACACCGTCGAGGTGCTGCCGGCCTGGGCCGGCTTCCCGACCGACGATGCCGTGGCCGACACCGCCCTGATGAACCTACGCCTGCAGGACTACATCGACACCATGCCGGCGCAGTACTACTGGGTACACAAGCGCTTCAAGGATCGACCTCCGGGCGAGCCGGCTGTTTACTGAAGGAAATTGGCTGTGCACGCAATATGGGCGGGTGCCAACAGCTATGTTTTTGATAGCAAAAAGCGTTGCAACGCGTCCGTGACCAGTGCCGGCTGTTCGTGCACGATCCAGTGGGTGGCGTCGGGAACGCGCTGCAGCGTCAGGCGCGGAATGTAGGCGTCCAGACCGTCGATCAATTCCGGCGGCAGGGCGGTGTCACCCAAACCCCAAACCACCAGCGTGGGCACATCAATGGTGAGCATCTCGTGCGGCAGCGCGATGGCCGTGGCCGCCGGATCGTCCGTGCCCGGCGGGCGCAGCGGCGAGGCGCGGTAGTAGTTCAGGCTACCGGTCAGCCCGCGGTCCCAGACGGAGCGGTACTGTGCCTTCACCTCCTCGGTGAGCCAGCCGTAACCGCTGCCATCGGCGCGCTTGCCGGCTCCCATGTTGAGGAAGAAGTCCCACAAGCGGCGGTAGTCGTCCTCCGCCAGCAGGGCTTCCGCATCGGGGCGGATCAGGAAGTTCATGTAGGCGCTTGCCGCCTGCTGCTTCGGGTTGTGCTGGAGCTCGCGCAGGAAGGTGCCGGGATGTGGCGAGTTGATGATGGCCAGCCGGTGCATCAGCTGCGGTTGCTGGTTGGCCAGGTTCCAGGCTACAGCACCGCCCCAGTCGTGCGCGACGAGCGCGGCCAACGGCGCGGTGGGCGATTCGATGGCGACCAGCGCCGCGATGTCCTGCACCAGGTGCCTGGCGCGGTAGGCTGAGACCTCGGGCGGCGCGCTGGAGCGCTCATAGCCGCGCAGGTTGGGTGCCACGCAGCGGTAGCCGCCGTGCTCGGGTCGGGCAAAGTGTTCCAGCAGACCATCCCAGACAAAGGCCGCTTCCGGAAAGCCGTGCAGGAACAGCAGCACCGGCCGGCCACGCGCGCCGGCCGCGCGGCAGCTCAGGGTGATGCCATGCGGCAGTGCTTGGAGCCAGGTGTCGATCATGGGTTCTGTGCAGGAATTTCCTGCACAGATGCTAGGCCGGCACCTTCGTGCGCCCAGTCCCACAGAAGACAGGCGATGTCTTCCAGGCCAGTGCGCTTTGTGGCCGAGAACAGGCGGACTTCGCCGCCGCCGGCATTCAGCTTCATGATGGACAAGGCCTTGGCGGCTTCACTGCGGGTGAGCTTGTCGGCCTTGGTCAGGATGACCAGGAATTTCAGACCTTCTTCCACCCGCGGGCGTATCACCTCCAGCAGCACTTCGTCCAGTTCGGTCAATCCGTGCCGTGGGTCGCACAGCAGCACGATGGCCTGGAGGTTCTCGCGCGTCACGAGGTAGTTGGCCATGACCTGTTGCCAGCGGATCTTGTCCTGCTTGGGCACGGCGGCGTAGCCATAGCCCGGCAGGTCGGCCAGCACGGCGTCCGTCACGCCCTGTTTGCCCAGGGCGAACAGGTTGATGTGCTGGGTGCGCCCCGGTTTCTTGGAGGCGAAGGCCAGCTGTTTCTGCTGCGTCAGCGTGTTGATGCAGGTGGATTTTCCCGCGTTGGAGCGCCCGACGAAAGCGATCTCCGGCACGTCGAGTGCCGGCAGAAAGCGCAGTTCCGGCGCGGTGGTGAGAAAGCGGGCGGTGTGCAACCACCCCAGTGCCTGGGTGGCTAGCGCCTTGTCGGCGGCGCTTGGCTGGACGGCAGGGCGCGACGCGGCAGGAGATTTGGAGGGGGAGGTCATGAAGCGTGGAGGAGGGGCGGGCACTGCATTGTAGAATCAGGCCGTTTTGCTCCAACTACACCAAGATCACCATGAAGTTGCTTGCTCCCCTGTTGATGGCTGCCGCACTGGCAGCGCCTGCTATCTCCTTCGCGGCACAAGAGGCCAAGGCGCCGGCCAAGCCGGATCTGGCCAAGGGCGAGGCCAAGTACGCAGCCGTCTGTGCTTCTTGCCACGGCGCTGACGGCAACTCGGGCGTCCCGGCCAATCCCAAGCTGGCCCAGCAGCACCCCGAGTATCTGGTAAAGCAACTGCAGGAGTTCAAGTCCGGCAAGCGTGCCAGTGCCGTCATGGCCGGCTTTGCCGGGACCCTGAGCGATGAGGACATGAAGAACATTGCTGCCTGGCTGGCCGCACAGAAGGCCAAGTCGGGTTTTGCCAAGGACAAGGATCTGGTGGCCCTGGGTGAACGCATCTACCGTGGTGGCATCGCAGACCGTCAGATCGCGGCCTGTGCCGGCTGCCACAGCCCGAATGGCGCCGGCATCCCGGCCCAGTACCCGCGTCTGAGCGGCCAGCATGCCGACTACACCGATGCCCAGCTGAAGGCCTTCCGCGACGGTCCGCGCAAGAACAGTGCCCAGATGGCGCAAGTGGCGGCCAAGATGAACGACCGTGAGATCAAGGCGGTTTCCGACTACATCGCAGGCCTGCGCTGATCGAATACACCGGCAGGCCGACGGGTTAAGCCCCGGCTACATAAGTTGCTGGTAATGTTTGGGGGAGAATGTCGGATTCGAACCCGCTGACGGAACCCGGCAGCTTTTCCATACTCCATGCCTAGGCGGGTCTTTCTCTGAAGACCTGCCTTTTTTATTGCGGCTCAGCACGACATGACAGTTTCCACCCAGGGTTTCGAACTCAAGTCCTCGTCCAGCGCCTTGCGCGCAGCGATGGAACTGCTGTCGTCCATGCGCTTTGCCATTTCGCTGCTGACGGTGATCTGCATCGCCTCGGTCATCGGTACGGTGCTCAAGCAGCATGAACCGCTGAACAACTACATCAACCAGTTCGGCCCCTTCTGGGCCGAGGTGTTCGGCAAGCTGGACCTGTACGCGGTCTACAGTGCCTGGTGGTTTCTGCTGATCCTGGCATTCCTGGTGATCAGCACGACCTTGTGCATTGCGCGCAACACGCCCAAGATCCTTGCCGATCTCAAGGTCTACAAGGAGAACATCCGCGAACAGAGCTTGCAGGCCTTTCACCACAAGGCTGAAGCAACCCTCGCAGAGGCCCCCCAGGGCGCGGCGCAGCGCATCGGGCAGCTGCTGGCCGGCAGCGGCTGGAAAGTGAAGCTGCAGCAGCGCGAGACGTCGGCCGGAGCCGGCTGGATGGTGGCGGCCAAGGCGGGCGCGGCCAACAAGCTGGGCTATATCGCGGCCCACAGCGCCATCGTGCTGGTGTGCCTGGGCGGCTTGCTCGACGGTGACCTGATCGTGCGTGCCCAGATGTGGTTTGGTGGCAAGGCGCCCTACAGCGGCGGCGGCCTGATTGCCGATGTCAAGCCTGAACACCGCCTGAGTGAGCGCAATCCGACCTTCCGCGGCAACCTGCTGGTGGCCGAGGGCACGCAGTCGAGCACGGCCATCCTGAACCAGTCCGACGGTATCCTGCTGCAGGAGCTGCCGTTTGCCATCGAACTGAAGAAGTTCATCGTCGAGCACTACTCGACCGGCATGCCCAAGCTGTTTGCCAGCGAGATCGTGATCCACGACAAGGCCACTGGAGAAAAGAAGGAGGCGCGTGTCGAGGTCAACCACCCGGCGAGCTACAAGGGCATCGAGATCTACCAGTCGAGTTTCGACGACGGCGGCTCCACCGTGCGGTTGCAGGCGCAGCCGATGAACGCAGCCACCAAACCATTCCAGATCGAAGGCGTGATCGGCAGCTCGGCCCAGTTGACCAATGGCAGCGAGAAGCTGACGCTGGAGTACACCGGTCTGCGGGTGATCAACGTGGAGAACTTTGCCGGCAACGGCCCTTCCGGCGTTGATGTGCGCAAGGTCGATTTGCGCCAGGCCTTGGATGCGCGTCTGGGCGCGGCCAACAAGGCCGATGCCAAGAAGACCCAGCGCAACGTCGGCCCCAGCATCACCTACAAGCTGCGCGATGCGGCGGGACAGGCGCGCGAGTTCCATAACTACATGCTGCCGATGGACCTGGGCGACGGTGTGCCGGTTTTCCTGTTCGGCATGCGCGAAACCCCGGCCGAACCCTTCCGCTACCTGCGGGTGCCGGCCGATGCCCAAGGCACGAGCGACGAGTTCTTCCGCTTGCGCGCGTCTCTGGCGAGTCCGGCGTTGCGCGAGCAGGCCGTGCAGCGCTATGCCCGCAAGGTGGTGGACGCCGCGCGCCCTGATCTGCTGCCGCAGCTCACGGCTTCTGCCGCGCGTGCGCTGGCCTTGTTTGCCGGCGCGGAGCCGGTCAAGGGCAGCCAGGCGCCGGGCGGCCTGCAGGCGGTGGCCGACTTCATGGAAAACAATGTACCGGAGAGCGAGCGCAGCCGGGCTGGCGAGATGTTGATCCGCCTGCTCAATGGCACGCTGTTCGAGCTGGCCCAGCTGGCGCGCGAGCGCGCCGGCCTCAAGCCGCTGGCGACCGACGATGCCTCCCAGGCTTTCATGACGCAGGCGGTGCTGGCATTGAGTGATGCCTATTACTACCCCGCACCCATGACTTTGCAGCTGGCCGACTTCACCCAGGTGCAGGCCAGTGTCTTCCAGGTGGCGCGTGCACCGGGCAAGACCATCGTCTACCTCGGGTGTGCGTTGCTGATCATCGGCATCTTTGCCATGCTGTATGTGCGCGAGCGTCGGCTGTGGGTCTGGCTGGCGCCGTTGGCCAACCATGCGGGGGCGACCCATGCCACCATGGCCTTGTCCACCAACCGCAAGACGCTCGATGGAGACCGTGAATTTGTGCAGCTGCGAGAGAAACTCATTGCAGCCAAGGAGTAAGAGATGAATGGTGCAACAACCACGCTGACGCTGAACGAGGGCTATTTCGCCCGACGCAATCTGTTCGACTGGCTGTTTGCCGCCATCGTGGTGGTAGGCGGTCTGTACGCTTTCATGAGTTACAGCCATGCCATGGATGTCTATGAAAAGGGCATCCTGTTGCTGTCCATCCCATCGGCTGCGATGCTGGGCTGGTTCTGGCGTCCGTTGCGTGCCCTGATGCTGCTGGTGGCGGTTTTTTCCCTGCTGGGTATTGCGTCCTACCAGGGGGCGGATGGGGCAACGCTGGCGCGTGCCGAGAGCGTGTTCTGGCTCAAGTACTTCCTCTCCAGCCAGTCGGCCATCCTCTGGATGAGCATGATCTTCTTCATGAGCACACTGTTCTACTGGATCGGCATGTTCAGCAAGACGCAGGGCGACACGATGGAGCTGATCGGCTCGCGTCTGGCCTGGGTGGCCGTGACGATGGCGTTGATCGGCACCA
>CALRMF020000142.1:0-7541 GCA_943369035.1 Curvibacter sp. AEP1-3 | reverse complement strand
TGCGGGTTTCCATCGTGATGTCGGCCGCGTGCAGGCCGCGCGGGTAGCCTCGGCCATCGAGCCGCTCGTGATGGGCGCCGGCCACCACCGCCAGTTCGCTGAAGGCGTTGATGCGTGACAGGATGGCTTCGGTCAGCTCGGCGTGGCGGCGCACCGCAGACCATTCCTCGTCGTTCAGCGCCCCGGCCTTGTCGAGCACGCTGTTGCTCACCCCCAGCTTGCCCACGTCGTGCAGCAGTGCGCCACGCTTGAGCCAGCGGCGGCGATCTGCACTGAAGTCCATGGCCTCGCCGATCAGGTCGGTGTAGAGCGCCACGCGTGCGCTGTGGCCGCTGGTGTAGGGGCTCTTGGAGTCCACCACCTGGCCGAAGGCGGCGGCGATGTCGTCCAGGTAGTCTTCGTCCAGCGGCACCTCGTAGCGGCCGGGCTCCAGGGCCAGCACGGCACGATCGATGTCCGGGGCGGCCAAGGTGGCCCAGAAGTCGTCGGCGCGCGCTACCTGCTGGAAGGCGCGTACCAACGTTGGGTCGAACCAGTGGGCGGAGCGGGCGCTGACTTCGTCGAGTGCGGCCTGGCGGCCGCTGGCGGTGTGGAAGACGTCGATCACCTGCGCCAGCAGGGCGATACGGGCGTAGATGGGAATGGCCTCGCCGGCCAGGCCCGCGGGCCGGCCGCTGCCGCTCCAGTGCTCGTCCAAGCTGTAGATGCCTTCGGCCACGGCGTCTGAGAAGCGCAGCAGGCGCGCGATGTCGGCGCCGCGCGAGCAGCGGGTCTGGATCAGCTCGTCGGCGATGTCGCTGCCGTCGCGGAAGATGTGCAGCACGCTGCGGAAGCGTTCGGCCAGGCCCGCCTTGAGGCCGGTGTGCTGCAGCACGAAGCGCACGACCTGGCCCAGGCTGTCACCCACCTGCTTGAAATCGCGCTTGAACTGCAGGTCGTCGGTCAGGTAGAGCTCGCAGATGCGCGCGGCATTGCTGCTGCAGCCCAGGTCTTTCAGCAGCAGGGTGTAGTAAAGCTCCCAGAGTTGCTGTTCGGTCAGGCCAACCTCGCGCCCGATGTGCATGCCGATCCAGCAGCAGCGGATGCAGTGGCCCTCGGGCTGGCCTTCGGTGATGTCCAGTGCATGGCTGAGGGCGGCCATGAGCTCGGACAGCTTGAGGCCGGCGGCCACGGGGCTGAAGGTGGCGGGATGGGCGAGGTACATCCGACCCATTTTAGGAGGGCCGTGCCGGGCTGTCTGCCGGCTGGCAGAGCCCCCGTGCCCTGTGCGCCCATCGCCGGGGGAGATCGGGGATAATAGGGGCCTGCCCAAAATTTGGGCACGGGGCCCGCTGTCAACCCATGGGCCTGCGCAGGCCGTCGCGTCGACGGCAATCTTTCCCGAGACCTGATGACTACTGCTTCCCCCGAACCCGTGCTCCAGCGCTACGCCGACCTGAGCCTGGCCGAACCCCTGCGACGTGCCGTGGCCGAGATGGGCTACGAGACCATGACGCCGATCCAGGCGCAGGCCATCCCCGTGGTGCTGACCGGCCAGGACGTCATGGGCGCGGCCCAGACCGGTACCGGCAAGACGGCGGCCTTCTCGTTGCCGTTGCTGCAGCGCCTGCTCAAGCATGAGAACAGTTCCACCTCGCCGGCGCGCCATCCGGTGCGCGCCTTGGTGCTGCTGCCCACGCGCGAGCTGGCCGACCAGGTGGCGCAGCAGGTCAAGCTGTACGCCAAGTACACCAACCTGCGCAGCGCCGTGGTGTTCGGCGGCATGGACATGAAGCCGCAGACCGCCGAGCTGAAAAAGGGCGTGGAGGTGCTGGTGGCCACGCCGGGCCGCCTGCTGGACCACATCGAGGCCAAGAATGCGGTGCTCAACCAGGTCGAGTACGTGGTGCTGGACGAGGCCGACCGCATGCTCGACATCGGCTTCCTGCCGGACCTGCAGCGCATCCTTTCCTACCTGCCCAAGCAGCGCACGACGCTGCTGTTCAGTGCCACCTTCTCGCCGGAGATCAAGCGCCTGGCGTCGAGCTACCTGCAGAACCCGGTGACGATCGAGGTGGCGCGCTCCAATGCCACCGCTGCCACGGTGGAGCAGCATTTCTACAGCGTGAACGAGGACGACAAGCGCCACGCGCTGCACCAGGTCCTGCGCAGCAAGGGCATCAAGCAGGCCTTCGTGTTTGTCAACAGCAAGCTGGGCTGTGCCCGTCTCGCCCGCGCGCTGGAGCGCGACGGCCTCAAGGCCACGGCGCTGCACGGCGACAAGAGCCAGGACGAGCGCCTGAAGGCACTGGACGCCTTCAAGAAGGGCGAGGTCGACCTGCTGGTGTGTACCGACGTCGCGGCCCGCGGCTTGGACATCAAGGATGTGCCGGCGGTGTTCAACATCGACATCCCCTTCAATGCCGAAGACTATGTGCACCGCATCGGCCGCACCGGCCGCGCCGGTGCCAGCGGCATCGCGGTGAGCTTTGTTGCGCCCAAGGACACGCGCCTGGTGGCCGACATCGAGAAGCTGATCAAGACCAAGATCGAGATCGAGCCGGTGGAGTACGACGAAGACCGTCCCGACATCCGTCGTCAGGGCCGCTTCAACGATGGCCATCGCCTGTACGAGCGTGAGGACACGCCGCGTCGCGAGCGCCGCTCGGCCCCGCGCGAATCCTCGCGCCCGGCACCGGTGGCACCGCAGGACCCGTTCTTCAACAAACCCTACGAGGCGCCCGCCGTTGACGCCCCGCCGGCCTGGGAAGCCACCGCCAAGCCGGCTGGCCGCATCTCGGCCAACATCAAGCCCAAGCGCAAGGTGGCGGCCCTGTTCAAGGCCAACGAGCCGACGGCGTAAGCTTCAATCGCCGCGCACGCCTGGCGTCTGCGCGGCCTCGCACTTCACCTGGATCAGCTCGCGCCCGCGGCGCGGGCCTAGGCGCACGGCGCTCAAGCAACCGCCCCAGACGCAGCCGGTGTCCAGTGCCAGCACATCGGGCCGGTCCAGCCAGCCCAGCGTGGACCAGTGGCCGAAGGCCACTGTCACGTCCGCCGTCTGCCGCCCCGGCACGTCGAACCAAGGCAGGTAACCGGCGGGTGCCGCGGCGGCCCCTTCCTTGGTGGCGAACTCCATCTGACCCTCGGCCGAGCAAAAGCGCAGCCGGGTCAGCGCATTGACGATCACGCGCAGCCGCGCGCTGTCGGCGAGCGTGTCGTCCCAGCCTGCCGGTTCGTTGCCATACATTTGGTGCAGGAACTGCGGCAGCGCCGGGCTTTGCAGCATTGCCTCCACCTCCCCTGCCAATGCTATTGTTTTGGTAGCTGTCCAGGCAGGAAGGACGCCGGCGTGAACCATTAAAACCTCTTCATCGTGAATGCGCTCCCGCAGTGCCAGCCGCTGAAGGCGCAGCCAGTCCAGCAGCGCGGTGCGGTCGGGCGCCTGCAGCAGGTCATCCAGCGTATCGCTGCGGTGCGGTTTGCGCGCGCCATGCACCAGCGCCAGCAGGTGCAGGTCGTGGTTGCCCAGCAGGCAGCGCGCAGAGCTGCCATAGCCCATGAGCCGGCGCAGCACGGCGGCCGAGTCCGGCCCGCGGTTGACCAGGTCGCCCAGCAGGTAGAGCGTGTCGCGGCTGGGTGAAAAGGCGAAGGTGTCGAGCAGACGCTGCAGGGCGCCATCGCAGCCCTGCACGTCACCAATCAGGTAAAGTGCCATGGTGTTCATTTTCCCTCGGGATTCATGGAAGTCTTCCTGATTGCGCTGTTGACGCTGCTCAACGGCGTATTCGCCATGTCGGAACTGGCACTGGCGGCCAGCCGCAAGGCGCGTCTCACGGCCATGGCCGAGGCCGGTGACGGTGGCGCGCAGACTGCGCTGCAACTGCTCGACAACCCCAACCAATTTCTTTCCACCGTGCAGGTGGGCATCACCTCGATCGGCGTGCTCAACGGCATCGTTGGCGAGGCCGCCTTCAGTTCCGACCTGGCGCAATGGCTGCAGTCGTTTGGGGTGACTGAGCGCGCCGCCTCAATCACGGCGACGGCCCTGGTGGTGACCATCATCACCTTCATCACCATCATCTTCGGCGAGCTGGTGCCCAAGCGCATCGGCCAGCTTTATCCCGAGACGGTGGCGCGCTGGATGGCGCGTCCCATGCACTGGCTGGCGGTGGCGGCCAAGCCCTTCGTCAAATTGCTGGCGGCCGCCACGCAGGGCGTGCTCAAGCTGTTGCGTATCCCGACCGATGTGAGCCGCAGCATGACGGAAGAAGAGATCCGCCACAGCCTGGAAGAGGGCGTGGACGCCGGGGTGATCGAGGAGCAGGAGCACCAGATGGTGCAGAACGTGTTCCGTCTCGACGACCGGCCGCTGACCTCGCTCATGGTGCCGCGTGGCGACGTGGCCTGGCTGGAGGCCAGTGACACGGTGGCGCAATGCCTGCAGTTGGTGGGGCGGTCCGGTGAGCGTGGCGCGCACTCCTGGTACCCGGTGTGCCGGGGCTCGCTCGACGACGTGGTGGGCCTGATCAGCGTGGGCAAGCTGTTGGAGCTGGGTGTGGACGAGCCTGCGCTGGTGGAGACCCATGTGCAGCCCGCGGTGTTCGTGCCGGAGACGCTCTCCGGTATGGAGCTGCTGGAGCAGTTCCGGGCCCGCTCCGGCCGCATGGTGTTCGTGGTCGACGAATACGGTGTGGTGCAGGGCCTGGTGACGCCGGGCGACCTGCTGGAAGCCATCACCGGCGAGCTGCAGCCGGTGGCGCAGATCGACGCCTGGGCCACGCCGCGCGACGACGGCTCGTGGCTGCTCGATGGCCTGATGCCGGTGGACGAACTCAAGAGCCGGCTGGCGATCCGCGAACTGCCCGACGAAGGACGCGGACGCTACAACACGGTGGCGGGCCTGTTGCTGGCCGTCAGCGGCCATCTGCCGCGGGTGGGTGAGCGCATCGAATGTGCCGGTTGGTGCTTCGAGGTGGTGGACCTGGACGGCCGGCGCATCGACAAGGTGCTGGCGACGCCGTTGCCCGAAGCGGCACCGGACCTGACAGCAGACTGATCACTCCCACCTGACCACGCGATTGCGCCCGCCGCGCTTGGCCGCGTAAAGCGCCTCATCCGCCTGCTTGATCAGCGCCTCGGCGTTGCAGGGCCCCTGCAGTTGCGTCAGGCCGCAGGACAGCGTGACGTTGAACCAGGTTTCGTTGAAGGGGTGCTTGATCAGGCTGAAGTCACGCCGGATGCGGTCCAGCACCTCCAGCGCCTGTTCAGCATCGGCCGCTGGCAACACGAGCAGGAACTCCTCGCCGCCGTAGCGGCCGATCAGGTCGCTCTTGCGCAGGCGCTGGCGCAGGAACCAGGCCAGGCTGCGAATCACCTGGTCGCCGGTCTGATGGCCGTAGCTGTCGTTGATTTTCTTGAAGTGGTCGATGTCGATCATGGCCACCGCCAGCGGCTGCTGCTCGGCCGTTGCGAGCTGGATCGCGGTGGCCAGCTTGCCCTTGGAGGTCGTGTGGTTGTACAGCCCGGTCAGGCTGTCGTTCAGCATGGCGCGTCGCAGGGCGCGGTAGCGCTCGATCTTGCTCTGCACGATGGCATTGAGCACGACCGGATTGAACGGCTTGGTGAGGAAGTGGTCACCGCCCAGGCGCAACGCCTCGATCTGCATCGGTACGTTGGTGTCGCCGGACAGGTAGACGATGGGCAGGGACAGGTACTCCGGGTGCTGACGGATCACGCGCGTGGCCTCGACGCCAGTGCAGCCCGGCATGAACATGTCCATCAGGATCAGGTCCGGCTGGAAGCGCGCCAGGCAGTCCAGTACCTCGTGCGGCTTGGAGATGGCATGGGTTTCGACGCCGCACATGGCCAGCGTGCGCTGGATTGAGCGGCTGGCGGTGGGCGAGTCCTCCACCACCAGGGCGCGGTAGGGTGGCTCCTCCTGGTTGCCGCACAGTTCGATGATCTTGGCCAAGACGGTGGAGGTGGGTGTGCTCTGCGCGAAGCAGTAGTCACTACCGGCTGTCAGCGCGGAGCGCAGGCTGTCGAAATCGGTCGGCAGCCGGTGTGTCAGCAGCGTGCTGGCCGAGAAGCGTGCGCGCAGGGCGCACAGCTGCTCGCCCGCCTGCTGCAGGGTCAGCCCGTCGGCATCGAGCACGACCAGCGCCGGTTCGTCGGCGACGTCGGGCAACTGCCGGACGCCATGGCACTCGGCATCGATGCCGAAGTAGCCCAGCTGCAGCATCAGTTCCTGCCATACGGCCGGGCGGGCGCCTACCAGCCAGACGCGCGGGCGCGGTGCGGCATCGAAGGCCGGTGCGGCGTCGAAGTGGGCGCGGCGCTCCACGAGAGGGCGGCTGTTGCTGTCGATGAAATCATTGACGCGGCCCGTGAGCTCCTGCACGCGTTGCTGCAGTTCCGTCAACGTGGCGGGGGCGGGCGGGGCGCTGCTGCCGTCGTCGAACAGCGCCAGCACCTGCTGCTCGAGGCTGCGCGAGATCTGGTGCAGGCCGGACAGGCCCTTGCTGTGCAGGAACTCGGTGAAGCTCGACACGCTCACCGCAAATTCGAGCAGAGCGTCGGTGCCGGGCATGCCTTGCAGCGTCTGCCATTTGGCGCTCAGCTCCTGGCTGCGCTTGCGCAATTCTTCCGGAGGGCAAGTCATGGCAGCGGCTCAGGTCAACAGGGCGGGCGCGCCGTCATTGCGCGGGGGCGGGGGCAAAGGCATGGCGCGAAGTATAGGGAGCCCCGTGTATCAATTCGTATCAGAGGCGTGTTGCCGCAAGACGTTGACGACACGCCGCCTATCGCTGCAAAGCGGCCGGGTCTACAGCTTGCCGCTCAGTCGGTAGGCCAGCAGGCCTAGGTACTCGTGCAGCGCCAGCATCCAGCGGCCATTGCCACCGCCCAGCGAGTAGTTCGTCCAGGGCGTGGCCTCGCCGGTGCGGAAGTCCACCGGATAGGCGGTCACGTTCCAACCGGCCTTCTCGAACGTGGCCATGGCGCGCGGCATGTGCCAGGCGGACGTCACCAGCAGCCAGGGGCGGGTCTTGTCGACGCCAGGCACGGCAGCGCTCAATACGGCGTTCTCATGTGTGTTGCGCGAGGCCGATTCCAGCTGGATGCGCGCCATCGGTGCGCCCTGGCTGGCATAGAAGCGCTTTGCGCGCTCGGCCTCCGACCAGCCACGCCCCAGCAACTCGCCCTGTCCGCCGGTGAAGAGCAGTTGCAGGTGCGGATGGCGTTGCAGCAGGGGCAGGGCTGCGGTCATGCGCTCGGCCGCATCGTTGAGGGCCGGTTGGCCGCGATGGCTCTCCCAGATGGCGGAAGGCTCCAGTGTGCCGCCCAGCACGACCATACCGGCATAGCGCTGTGCATCGGGCACGTCGTTGACGGCGGGGTAGCGGGCTTCGAGCCGGCGGATCAGGGCGTCGGGCAGCGGTTCCCAGCCTTGCAGCAGCAGCAAGGCCAGACCCAACCAGATCAGGCCCAGCCCGATACGACGACGCCAGCCCTGCACCAGCAGGCCCAGCACCAGCAGGAGCGCGACCCAGGCCAGGGGT
>CALRMF020000141.1:0-7580 GCA_943369035.1 Curvibacter sp. AEP1-3 | reverse complement strand
CCGACGCCATGCTGGCGCAGGGCGTGATCTGAGCCCCCGCCTCGCTACAAGAAAAACCGCCCTCGGGCGGTTTTTTCATGGGCCTTGCGCGCTCAGAGCCGGATGCGGCTGGCGTAGTCGCGCAGCACCGCCAGCCCGGGCTCCGGGCGCGGCCACACGAGACCAGCCCCGTCGTTCGCATGGCGCGGCAGCACGTGCACATGCACGTGTGGCACGGTCTGCCAGCCCTCGGGCTTGTTGGTCTGCAGCAACGTCATGCCTGCGGGCTGGAACGCGGCCTGTACCGCACGTGCGATGCGATGCGCCACGGCAAACAGGTGTGCTGCTTCCGCCTCGTCGAGCTCCATCAGCGTCTCCACCTGGCGCTTGGTGGCCACCAGCACGTGGCCAGGATTGACCTGGCCGGCATCCATGAAGGCGATGACGCGCTCGTCCTCGAAGACGATGGCGGCCGGAATCTCGCGGCGGATGATGCGGGTGAAAACGGTGTCGGTCATGGTGAATCAGTCGGCGCCTGGGCCGACAGCTTTTGGGGATGGGCGAACCAGTGTGGCGCTCCATGCGCCAGCGATCCATCATAGAGTGCCATGAAAAAGGGCTGCACGGTGGCAGCCCTTCATCTCTACGGTCGGCGACCGTGATCAGCCGTTCGCCAGCATCGGCGCCTGCCCCCCCGCCCGGGCCTGGTTTGCATTCAGCTTGAAGGACGAGGCCAGTTGTGCCAGCTGGCGCGCCTGGTCCTGCAGCGAACCCGAGGCGGCCGAGGTTTCCTCCACCAGCGCGGCGTTCTGCTGCGTCACCTCGTCGAGTTGCGTCACGGCGGCATTGATCTGGCCGATGCCGGCCGACTGCTCACGGCTGGCGGAGGCGATCTCGCCCACGATGTCGGCCACGCGCTTGATGCCGGTCACGATCTCCTGCATGGTGGCACCGGCCTGCGCCACCTGCTCGGAGCCCACGCCGACCTTGGCCACCGAGTCCTCGATCAGCGTCTTGATCTCGCGCGCCGCTTCGGCGCTGCGGCCAGCCAGCGCACGCACCTCACCGGCCACCACGGCAAAGCCACGGCCCTGCTCGCCGGCACGCGCCGCTTCCACCGCGGCATTGAGCGCCAGGATGTTGGTCTGGAAGGCGATGCCGTCGATCACGCTGATGATGTCGGCGATCTTGCGCGAGGAGGTGTTGATGTCGTCCATGGTCTGCACCACCTGCGTCATCACCTCGCCACCGCGGCTGGCCACCTGCGAGGCCGATGCTGCCAGCTGGTTGGCCTGGCCGGCATTCTCGGCGGTGTGCTGCACCGTACTGGACAGCTGCTCGGAGGCCGAAGCGGTCTGCTCCAGTGAACCCGCCTGCTGCTCCGTGCGATTGGACAAATCCAGCGTGCCGGCGGCCACCTGGGTGGCGGCGCTGGCAATGGCGTCCGAGCCATGCTGCACCTCGCTGATGACGCGATGCAGGTTCTGCCGCATGTCTTCCATCAGCTGCAGCAGGCGGCCGATCTCGTCGCTGCCGCTGAAGGTGACGCGGCGCGACAGGTCACCCTTGGCGATGGCGGTGGCCGTGTCGTCGGCCAGCGCGAAGCCGGTGCGGATGCGGCGCATCAGCAGCAAGGTCATCAAGGTACCCGGAATACCGCCCAACACGATGACCAGGATGAACACCAGCCATGCCAGCTCGTAACGTTTCTGCGCGGCCGAGGCGGCCTCCTCGGCACGCTGCACCTGGAAGTCGCGGAAGGCCACCAGTGCCTTGACGGCGGTTTCGCCCTCTTCACGGCCGGCCTTCAGAAAGGCAGCCATGGTGGGCGGGCTGAAATCACCGGTCTGGATCGCCTTCACGGCGGCGTCAAGCTTGGCGCGCCAGGGCTCACGCGCCGCGCGCGCTGCCTCGATCAGCTTCTTTTCATCCGGCGTGTCCGCCGTGGCTTCCATCCGCTTGAACAAGTCGTTGGCCTTGACGCGGTTGGCCGCAATGGCGTCGGTGTGCAAGCTGGTCGGGTGGTCATGGATGCTGGCCAATGCGCCCTCGGGCGCGTGCTGGAAGGCCAGCAGCACCTGCATCCGGTTTTGCAGAACAGAACTGATGGACTCGTCGGCCAGCAAGGCCGGTTTCATCGCGCTCTCGTGCACCATGGCCAGGCTGTTCTTGGCCGAGTGCAGGCCCCAGATGCTGACCACCAGCACACTGCTGAAGGCGATCCAGTACAGCACCACCACAGCCATGAAACGCTGCGCAATCTTGAATTTGTCCAGCAAGGCTCACTCCTCAGCTCAAATTAATATATGCGTAATTTGGAATATTTGATAATTATGTGACACTCTTGGGCGCCTCCCGCACCAGTCCGACAATTTTTGTCACCTTTAACGCCGTTACGCCATCCGATCCGCCACCCCGCACCCAGGGCTGGCACCCTGCCCTGCCCACCCCGCGGACAGGCCCCGATCTGGTAGTCTAGACCGGATGTCCGCCCCTGTTTCTGCTCCTGCGCCAGCACCGATCCTGCCGGCCCACGCCATGTCGGCCCCGCTGATCGTGCTGGTGCTGTCCTTGCTGCTAGGCCTGCAGCCCATCACCACCGACCTCTACCTGCCCGCCCTGCCGGCGCTGACGGCCGGCTTCGGCGCCACGGTGGCGCAGGCCCAGCTCACCCTCACCGGCCTGCTGCTCTCGTTCGGCCTGTCACAGCTGGTCTGGGGCCCGCTGTCCGACCGCTACGGCCGCCGGCCCATCCTGCTCTGGGGCCTGGCCGCCTATGTCGTGGCCTCGGTGGCCTGCACGCTGGCCCCCAGCATGGCGCTGCTGATCGTGGCGCGCATCGTGCAGGGCGCGGCCATGGGCGCCGGCGTGATGTGCGCGCGCGCCATCGTGCGTGACCTGTACCGCCCGCAGGAGGGCGCCCGCATCATGTCCAAGGGCCTGACCGGCTTGGGGCTGATCGCCTGCCTGAGCGCCCCGCTGGGGGGCCTGTTGTCGGACTGGATCAGCTGGCGTGCCGCCCTGATGACGCTCACCGTCTTCAGCGTCGCCACGCTGGCGCTGGTGGCCTGGCGTTTCGAGGAAACGCTGGCGCAGCGCAACCCGCAGGCGCTGCGTCCGGCCACGCTGGTACGAACCTGGGCCGGCATCCTGCGCCACCCGACCTTCTGGGCCTATTCGGTGCTCGCGGCGGCCTCCTACGGCGGGCTGTTCACCTTCCTGGCCGCCTCGTCCTTCATCTTCATCCAGGTGCTGCAGATTCCCAAGCCCTACTACGGCCTGGTGGTCATGAGTTCCTCGCTGGCCTACATCCTCGGTACCGTGGCCTGCCGCCGCCTGGTACCGTGGCTGGGCGTGCGCCGCACGGTGGCGGTGGCGGCCGTCTTCACCCTGAGCGGCGGCACGCTCATGGGCGTGCTGGCCCTGGCCGGGCTGCATAGCGGCTGGGCCCTGATGCTGCCCTTCTACCTCTTCATGCTGGCGCATGGCGTGCACCAGCCCTGCGGCCAGAGCGGCGCCGTCGGCCCCTTTCCCTACGCGGCCGGCGCCGCCTCGGCGCTCAATGGTTTCCTGATGATGGCGGCGGCCTTCGGCATGGGGGCCTGGCTCGGCACGCACATGGACGGCACGGTGATGCCGTTGGCCTTGGGCGTGTGGTTCTGGAGTGTGGTGATCGCCATCACCGCCTGGACACTGGTGCAGAAACATGGGCACACCGGCGAGCGCTGAGTTTCCGCGTTGCCTGGCGATTGCCGGCCCCACCGCCAGCGGCAAGACGGCGGCGGCGCTGGCCATTGCGGCCGAGCTGCCGGTGGAGATCATCAGCGTCGATTCGGCGCTGGTCTACCGCGGCATGGACATCGGCACCGCCAAGCCCAGCGCCGCCGAGCTGGCTGCCGTACCGCACCACCTGATCGACATCCGCGACCCGCTGCAGGCCTACAGCGCGGCCGAGTTCGTGGCAGACGCCACCCGGCACATCCACGCCATCCATGCGCGCGGCCGCCACCCACTGCTGGTGGGCGGCACCATGCTGTACTTCAAAGCCCTGTTCGAGGGGCTGGACGACATGCCGAAAGCGGACGCGGCCGTGCGTGCCACCCTGGAAGCCGAGGCCCAGGCGCGCGGCTGGCCCGCGCTGCATGCCGAGCTGGCGCAGGTGGACCCACCCACCGCCGCGCGGCTGGCACCCGGCGATTCGCAGCGCATCCAGCGCGCGCTGGAGGTCTACCGCCTCACCGGCCGGCCGCTGTCCAGCTTCCACACTACAAAAACAATAGCGCACGACACTGATGCAGCAAGGGCTACGACCCTGATTTCCCTGGAACCACAGGACCGCGCGTGGCTGCACGCGCGCATCGCCCAGCGCTTCGACGCCATGCTGGCGGCGGGTTTCCTGGAGGAAGTGCAGGCCCTGCGCGCGCGTGGCGACCTGCACCCGGACCTGCCGTCGATGCGCTGCGTCGGCTACCGCCAGGCCTGGGAAGCGATGGATGGCCTGTTCCCCCTGAACGAGCTGCGCGAGCGCGGCATCTACGCCACCCGCCAGCTCGCCAAGCGCCAGATCACCTGGCTGCGTTCCATGCCGCAGCGGCGCATCGTCCCCTGCGATGCCCCGGATGCGCTGGCGCAGGTGCTGGCCATCGCGCGCGACTGGGCCCGGCAATACGGGAGCGCGGCATGAGCCTGGTGGTGAGCGATCTGGCCAAGCACTACGGCGACGTGCCGGTGTTCGAACACGTATCGCTGAACGTGCAACCGGGCGAGTTCGTCGCCATCGTCGGCGAATCGGGCGTGGGCAAGTCCACCCTGCTCAACTGCCTGGCCGGGCTGGACCACTGGGACAGCGGCTCGGTGGCCATTGACGGCATCGACCTGGCCACGCTGGACGACGACGCGCGCGCGCGGCTGCGACGCGCCAAGGTGGGCTTCGTGTTCCAGGCCTTCCACGTGCTACCGCACCTGGACGTGGCGCAGAACGTGGCGCTGCCGCTGATGCTGCTGCAGCAAGCGGACAACGGCCGCGTACAGGCCATGCTGGATGCCGTGGGCATCGGTGCGCTGGGCCAGCGCCTGCCGCAGCAGCTCAGCGGCGGCCAGTTGCAGCGGGTGGCGATTGCGCGCGCCCTGGTGCACCGCCCGGCCCTGCTGCTGGCCGACGAGCCCACCGGCAACCTCGACCCCAGCACCGCGGCGCAGGTGATGCAGCTGCTGATTGCCCAGACGCGCCAGCATGGCACGGCTCTGGTGCTGGTGACGCACGCCCTGCATGCCGCGCAACAGGCCGACCGCATCCTGCGCTTGCAGGCCGACGGCCTGCACGATGTCTCCGACGTGGATTCCTGATGCAAGTGCTGATCGATTTCTGCACCGTGCACCCAGGGCAGCCGGGTGCGCTGCGCTGCGCCTTCGACGCACCGCTGCAGACCTTGGTGGCGCACACGCCCGACGAAGTGCGCCCGCTGCTGGCCCAGGTGGACCGGCTGGCACGCGAAGGCCGCTGGTGCGTGGGTTATGTGCGCTACGAGGCGGCGCCGGCGTTTGACGCGGCGCTTACCGTGCATGCGGCGGACGGACCGCTGGCCTGGTTCGGCATCTACGAGCGCGCGCTCGACTGGCCCGAGGCGCCAGCCCTGCCACCGGCCGTGGCGCAGTGGCAATCCAGTCTGACGCGCGCAGACTTCGATCTCGCCATGGACCGCATCCACGACGCGATTGCCGCTGGCGACCTGTACCAGATCAACTACACCGCGCCGCTGCACGGCCGCCTGCAAGGGCAAGCGCGCGCGCTGTTCGCCGCGCTGCAGCGCGCCCAGCCCGGCGGCTATGCGGCTTACATCGACAACGGCATCGAGCAGGTGCTGTCGGTCTCACCGGAGTTGTTCTTCGACTGGCGAGGCGATCACATCCTGGCCCGGCCCATGAAGGGCACGGCGCCACGCGGCGCCACTGCGGAGGAGGACGCGCAGCAGGTGGCGCAGCTGCGCGCCTCACCAAAAGAGCGGGCAGAGAACGTGATGATCGTCGACCTGCTGCGCAACGACCTGTCGCGCATCGCCACACCGCACTCGGTGCGCGTGCCGGAGCTGTTCCGCGTCGAGGCGCTGCCCACCGTGTTCCAGATGAGTTCCGACGTCACCGCCACCACGCGCGCCAGCACCACGCTGGACGACGTGTTTGCCGCCCTCTTCCCCTGCGGCTCGGTAACGGGGGCGCCCAAGGTGCAGGCCATGCGGCTGATCCACGCGCTGGAACCGCAGCCGCGCGGCATCTACTGCGGCGCCATCGGCGTGGTGCGCCCGGGCGGGAATGCCACCTTCAACGTCGCCATCCGCACCGTGACGGTGAAGGACGGAGCAGCGCGCTGCGGCATCGGCAGCGGCATCACCTTTGATGCCACGGCCGAGGGCGAATGGCAGGAGTGGCGCAACAAACGCGCCTTCCTCGAGCGCGCCAGCCAGCCCTTTGAACTGCTGGAAACGCTGCGCCTGCAAGACGGCGAACTGCGCGATGCACCCCGGCATCTGGCGCGGCTGGCGCGCGCGGCGCGCCACTTCGGCTACCCCTGCCCTGAAGCCGCCCTTGAGGCCGCGCTGGCGGAACAGGCGGCCCGCCACCCGCACGGCTTGTGGCGTGTGCGCCTGCTGCTGGGCGCCGATGGCACGGTGCAGGCCGAGAGCTTCAGCCTGGACGCTGCGCCGGCGCGCGTGCGCGTGCGCCTGGCCGACGCACCGTTCGAGGCCGCGGGCAGCGAGTTCGTGCGCTACAAGACCACGCGGCGCGCCCACTACGACGCCGTGGCACCGACCGACCCGGGCCTGTTCGACACTCTGCTGTGGAACGCCCGCGGTGAGCTGACCGAGGGCACGCGCTGCAATCTGGCCGTGCGGCTGGACGGGCGCTGGCGCACGCCGCCACTGCACTGCGGCCTGCTCGACGGCGTGGCACGCGCACGCTACCTGGACGAAGGCCGCATCGAGGAGAGCGTGGTACGCGTGGAAGAACTCCAGCGCGCGCAGGGGCTGGCCGTGTTCAACAGCCTGCGCGGCTGGATGGACGCCGAGCTGGTCTGACCCGGTCGGGGCGGGTTGGGTGTGCGGTAAAGTTCGCTATTCGCAAGAAAGGCAGTTCATGAGCGAGATGAAGCAGCAAGCCCAGGATGCCAGCCTGGTGTTGGGAACCGAAGACATTCTCACCAGCCTGTGCAATTCGGTTAGCAAGGTGCTGGGCGTGGCCACGCAAAGCCGCGTGCATTACTCCGGTATGGTGCAGCGCATCACCCGAACCTGCCTCAAACCCGACATCGGCTGCTTCGTGCTGTTCGACGGCGGTTTCTCCGGGCTGGTGGTGCTGAACTTCTCCTCGGCCGCGGCCATGGAGCTGTACCAGACCTACATGCTCAGCATGGGCATGCCGGAAAGCTCGCTGTCGCACTCGCACACCTCGGATGAAGTGGGCAACATCATGGGCGAGCTGATGAACCAGATCGTCGGTGACTTCACCGGCAAGGTGCGACGCGAACTGCAGACCAACATCACGCAGAACCAGCCCAAGATGCTGGTGCTCAACAAGCAGGTGGTGCTGAGCGTCGACACCCAGCT
>CALRMF020000140.1:0-7617 GCA_943369035.1 Curvibacter sp. AEP1-3 | reverse complement strand
CATAGAAGAACAGGCCTTCCATCAGGCAGGCAAACACGATCAGCGACTTCAGCAGCGTCTGATCGGCCTCCTGCGTGCCGGTGTGGAAGTTCGGGTCCATGATCGCGTTGATGAACGGGATCAGGAACTCGTCCTTGTCACGGATCGAGGCGACCTCGTGGTAGGCATTGAAGATCTCGGATTCGTCCAGCCCCAGCGATTCCACGATGTACTGGTAGGCGTGCGTGTGGATCGCTTCCTCGAAGGCCTGGCGCAGCAGGAACTGGCGGCATTCGGGCGCCGTGATGTGGCGATAGGTGCCCAGCACGATGTTGTTGGCAGCCAGCGAATCGGCGGTGACGAAGAAGCCCAGGTTACGTTTGACGATGCGGCGTTCGTCCTCGGACAGGCCGTTCGGGTCTTTCCACAGTGCGATGTCGCGAGTCATGTTGACTTCCTGCGGCATCCAGTGGTTGGCGCAGGTGGCGAGGTATTTCTCCCAGGCCCACTTGTACTTGAAGGGCACCAGCTGGTTGACGTCCGTCTGACCGTTGATGATGCGCTTGTCTGCGGCCTTGATGCGGTGGGTGGAGGTCGCCGCTGCGGCAGGAGTCGAGGTGAAGGCGGCGCTGGCTGCGACCGTCGCGGTACGCAGTTCAGGCGATTGCAGGGGAAGGTCAGTCATACGGCTGCTCGATGAGCCGTGTGCAAAAGGCATTTGCGATGCGGGCTTGACTTCTTCGTCCCAGTTCAACATAAGAGATTCCAATCAGCGAATTATGAGAGCAGCGACATGAAATGAAAAGTATTCATTCACATCGCTGCCACATTGTGTTGCTCAATAGCATCGCAGGCATGCGATACCGGCGTCGATTTACTGGCAGGCTTCGCAGCCGGGATCGTCGATGGCGCAGAACTTGATGTCGGTCGCTGCGGTGGCCATCTGCGCCTGCGCTGCTGCAGCTGCCGCTTCGAGTGCGCTCATGCCAGCACCTTGCGGCGCGCTGCCCGACGACACGGCGTTCAGGCGACCCGCCGCCACGGTGGACTTCTCTGCCTGCGTTGCCGAGGTGGTGCGCAGGTAGTAGGTGGTCTTGAGACCGCGCAGCCATGCCAGCTTGTAGGTCTCGTCGAGCTTCTTGCCCGAGGCGCCGGCCATGTAGATGTTGAGCGATTGCGCTTGGTCGATCCACTTCTGGCGGCGCGACGCGGCCTCCACCAGCCAGCGCGGCTCCACCTCGAAGGCGGTGGCGTACAGGGCCTTGATGTCCTGGGGCACGCGGTCGATGGGCAGCAACGAACCGTCAAAGTGCTTGAGGTCCATGACCATCACGTCGTCCCACAGTCCCAGGCGCTTGAGGTCGCGCACCAGGTAGCTGTTGATCACGGTGAACTCGCCGGACAGGTTGGACTTGACCGAGAGGTTGCCGAAGCAGGGCTCGATCGAGGCATCCACACCGATGATGTTGGAAATGGTCGCGGTCGGGGCGATGGCCACGCAGTTGGAGTTGCGCATGCCGTCGCGGGCGATCTTCTTGCGCAGGGCGTCCCAGTCGAGCGTTACGCCACGGTCCACCTCGACATAGCCGCCGCGGGCCTGGGCGAGCAGCTCCAGCGTGTCGAGCGGCAGGATGCCCTTGTCCCACAGCGAGCCCTGGTAGCTGGAGTACTTGCCACGCTCCCGCGCCAGTTCGGTCGAGGCCCAGTAGGCGTGGTAGCAGACGGCCTCCATGGACTTGTCGGCGAAGTCCACCGCAGCATCGCTGGCATAGGGGATGCGCAGCTCATACAGGGCATCCTGGAAACCCATGATGCCCAGGCCCACCGGACGGTGACGCAGGTTGGAGTCGCGGGCCTTCTTGACCGCGTAGTAGTTGATGTCGATCACGTTGTCCAGCATGCGCATGGCGGTGGACACGGTCCTCTTCAGCTTCTCCTGGTCGATCTGGCCATCCTTCAGGTGCTGGCGCAGGTTGACCGAGCCCAGGTTGCAGACGGCGGTTTCGGTGTCGCTGGTATTGAGCGTGATCTCGGTGCACAGGTTGGAGGAGTGCACCACGCCGGCGTGCTGCTGCGGCGAGCGCACGTTGCAGGCGTCCTTGAAGGTGATCCAAGGGTGGCCGGTCTCGAACAGCATCGAGAGCATCTTGCGCCACAGGTCGACGGCTGGCACGCTCTTGCTCGGCTTGATCTCGCCGCGCTTGGCTTTCTCCTCGTAGGCGACATAGGCCTTCTCGAACTCGGTGCCGAACAGGTCATGCAGATCGGGCACGTCGGAGGGCGAGAACAGCGTCCACTCGCCTTTTTCCATCACGCGGCGCATGAACAGGTCGGGAATCCAGTTGGCGGTGTTCATGTCGTGCGTACGGCGGCGGTCGTCGCCGGTGTTCTTGCGCAGTTCCAGGAACTCCTCGATGTCCAGATGCCACGTTTCCAGATAGGTGCAGACCGCGCCTTTGCGCTTGCCGCCCTGGTTAACCGCCACGGCCGTGTCGTTGACCACTTTGAGGAAAGGCACCACGCCTTGCGATTCGCCGTTGGTGCCTTTGATGTGGCTGCCCAAGGCGCGCACGCGCGTCCAGTCGTTACCCAGACCACCGGCGAACTTGGACAGCAGGGCGTTTTCCTTGATCGACTCGTAGATGCCGTCCAGGTCGTCCGGTACCGTGGTCAGGTAGCAGCTGGAGAGCTGCGAACGCAGCGTGCCGCTGTTGAACAGCGTCGGCGTCGACGACATGAAGTCGAAGGACGACAGCACCTCGTAGAACTCGATGGCGCGCGCCTCGCGGTCGATCTCGTTCAGCGCCAGGCCCATGGCCACGCGCATGAAGAATGCCTGCGGCAGCTCGATGCGGGTCTTGCGCACGTGTAGGAAGTAGCGGTCGTACAGGGTCTGCAGGCCGAGGTAGTCGAACTGCAGGTCGCGTTCGGCCTTGAGTGCAGCACCGAGGCGCTTGAGGTCAAACTGCAGCAGCTTTTCGTCCAGCAACTCGTTTTCCACGCCCTTCTTGATGAAGCCGGGGAAGTAGTCGGCGTAGGCCTCGCCCATGTCGGCGGGCTGCACGTCACGTCCCAGCACCTCCTTGGCGATGGTGTGGAACAGCAGGCGCGCCGTGGCGTAGGTGTAGTCCGGATCCTTTTCGATCAGGGTACGGGCGGCCAGGATGGCGGCCTTGTAGACCTCGTCGATCGGGACGCCGTCGTAGAGGTTGCGCATGGTCTCGGCCACGATCGGTTCGGGCTTGACGTCGGCGCTCAGGCCCGCGCAGGCGGTCTCGATCAGGCTTTGCAGGCGGCCGACATCCAGCGCCACGCGCTGGCCGCCATCGATGACGTGCAGCTCGGGCGCCTTCGGTGCTTCCTGCGTGGTCTGGCGGGCGCGCTCCTGGGCGCGGCGCTCGCGGTACAGCACGTAGGCGCGGGCGATCTCGTGGTGGCCACTGCGCATCAGTCCGAGCTCAACCTGGTCCTGCACATCCTCAATATGGAAGGTGCCACCGCCGGGGCGCGAGCGCATCAGGGCGCGCACCACCGCCTGGGTCAGGCTGTCCACCACCTCGCGCACGCTGGCGGAGGCCGCCCCCTGCGTGCCGTGCACGGCTAGAAACGCCTTCATCATGGCCACGGCGATCTTGTTGGGTTCGAACGGCACCACGGCACCGTTGCGACGAATGATCTGGTAGTGGTTGAGCGGCTGCGCTGCCGTGCTGTCCTGCGCCTGCATGGTCAGGACACCTGTGTTGAGTGTGGGGGATGTGTTCTGGGCGGTTTGCATCTGTTCCTCGTCGTCAGCAGATTTGTTGGTTATTCATGTCCGGTCTCCGGTCTTCTCAAGCGTCGCCAGCGGTGGTGACGGTGCGGACAGGAAACACTATATATGGGGTCTTGCGGCAATACAAGCCACTACGGGTAGTGTATCGCGTCACCATCGCCCGCCCGTGACAAAAGCGTGAAAAACGGTAAGGCACCAAGGCGGTGAAACGCGCTGTCATTGTTGGTGCAGCCCCTGTGCAGGCGTGGTCGGATCAGCCGTGACGTACGCAAGGCCAGCAGTGACAGGCGTTGGCAAAGATTTTTGCCTGCCAGGCCGCATGAAGACTGCGCACGATGCATGCACAAGCGACGTGCGTTGCACCAACGAGCGCGGCGGTGGAGATAGAAATTTTTTTTTCAGCGCAGCGGCGCCGATGCAACGCCTTCGGGAAAACACTGAGTCGGCCATCCCAGTGTTTGCTGCAACTGCAACCATGCAAACCCGGCACCCGGGTCGGCCTTGCGCCCAGGGGCAATGTGCTCATGGCCGGCGATATGGCAAATGGGGTAACGCTGCGGCAGGGCGGCGCACAGGCCGGCCAGGGTCTCGTACTGCGGCTCTTCGAAGACGCCGCCTTCCAGCCCTTCGAGTTCAATACCGATGGAGTCGTCGTTGCAGTTGTCGCGGCCGCGGTAGTGCGAGGCGCCGGCGTGCCAGGCGCGCGCATCGCAGCTGACAAACTGCCAGAGTTCGCCGTTGCGCCGGATGTAGAAGTGGGCCGAGACCTGCAGGCCTTCGATGCTGCGGTAATAGGGATGGGCCGCCCAGTCCAGGGTGTTGGTGAACAGGCGCTGCACGCCGTCACCGCCAAATTCGCCCGGCGGCAGGCTGATGGAGTGGATGACGATCAGGTCCACCAGGGCGCCATTCGGGCGCGGGCCGAAGTTCGGCGATGCCAGTCGATGCGCATGCCGGTACCAGCCTTCATTCCAGAGCGTGTTGGCCCCGGTCGGTTCAGGAGGCGTCGGAGGCTGCATCATGGTCTTGCGGCATGTTGATGTTCAGGCGCGCAATCCGGTAGCGGATCTGGCGCAGGCTCAAGCCCAGCCGGGCTGCCGCGGCGGTGCGGTTGAAGCCGGTTTCCTGCAGCGCCTTGACCAGGATCTCACGCTCCTGCTGATCGAGGTGGTGCTGCAGATCGCCCGGCAGTTCGTCCGACGATGCGGTCACGGATGTGCTGCCTGCTGATGAATCCGGCACGACCGGCGCCGGAGCCTCCGCAGCCTGAGCAGGCCGGTCGATCTGCAGCTCAAGGCCGTCGCTCAAGGCCATGGCGCGGTGCAGCAGGTTTTCCAGCTCGCGCACATTGCCCCTGAGCGGATGCTGCGCCAGATGAGCCAGTGCCGCCGCAGACAGGGTGGGCACCGGCAGTCCGGACTCGGTGGCGATGCGCTGCAGCAGTGCATCGCACAAGGCAGGCATGTCTTCGCGTCGCTCACGCAGCGGCGGAATGTCGATCTCGATCACGTTGAGCCGGTAGTACAGGTCCTGGCGGAAGCGGCCCGCCTGCACCTCATCGGCCAGGTTCTTGTGGGTGGCGCTGACGATGCGAACATCGACCGGTTCTTCCTGCGTGGCGCCCACCGGACGCACACTGCGCTCCTGGATGGCGCGCAGCAGCTTGGACTGCATGGCCAGGGGCAAGTCGCCGATCTCGTCCAGGAACAGGGTGCCGCCGCGCGCGGCTTCGAAGAAGCCGTCGCGGTCCTGTGTGGCGCCGGTGTAGGCGCCCTTCTTGACGCCGAAGAACTCGGCTTCCAGCAGCGTCTCCGGAATGGCGCTGCAGTTCACCGCGATGAACGGGCCAGTGGCCCGGTGGCTGTTGGCGTGAAGGGCGGCGGCGGCCAGTTCCTTGCCGGTGCCGGACTCGCCGCACACCAATACCGGCGCCATGCTGCGCGCAACCTTGGCGATGCGCTCCTTCACCTGCCGCATCGCGGTCGAATCCCCGACCAGACGCTGCAGGGCCTGGTCGCCCGCCGGCCGGGAACCGCCGGTGGGCACCGACGGTATGCCGCCTGTGCGGGTGGTGGAGGCGTCCGCGGGGGTGGCCCGCGTGTCCTGCACTGCCGAGGCGATGACGGCGCGGAACTGCCGCAGGTTGACCGGCTTGGTCAGGTAGTCGAAGGCGCCGGCCTTGAGCGACTCCACGGCGTTCTCGGCCGAGCCATAGGCCGTGATGACGACGCAGCGCTCGCCGCGCTGCTGCTCGCGCAGGCGCCGGATCAGCTCCAGCCCCAGGCCATCGGGCAGGCGCATGTCGGTGATCAGGACGTCGAACCGGCGCTGTTGCAGACATTGCCATCCGCTCTCCAGGTCTTCGGCGACGTCGACCTGGTAACCCTCGCGCAGCAGGGTCAACTCATAGAGCGTGCGCAGGTCGGGTTCGTCGTCGACCACCAGGATGTGCGCAGGATGGGCGGAAGTGTTCAGTGCCATGAGGACGAGGCCGGGCTGACGGTACCGGCGGATTCGCCGGCAGGACGTGCCCGGCGCAAGGATACGAAAAATTCATTGCCCTCCAGGCGTTGTCCACGCGCCGTGCGCTGCGCGCGCTGGTAGGCAATGGTGGCGCCATGGCGTTCGCACAGTTCGCGGCAGATGTACAGGCCCAGGCCGCTGGAGCGGCTCTCGGATGAGAAAAAAGGCTCGAACAGGTGGCGCTCGACCGACGGCTCCATCGGCGGGCCGTCGCTCCAGACCGCCAGCGTGATCTGGCCGCGGGGCGCGACCGCGGTGGCGACCTGGATGGCGTCAGGCTGGCCGCTCGCGTAGCGGCGCGCATTGTCGAGCAGGTTGACCAGCACACGACGCAGGTGCTCCGGCGCGAAATCCACCCGCAGCGGGGCGGTGGCCAGGCTCCAGTGCAGCAGGTGCTGTCCTTGCGTTTGCTGCACCCAGTCCTGGCAGATGCCGGCTACGCTCTCGTCCAGTGCCAGTGTCTCGACGGTCGCGGCGGGCGATTGGCCCCGCTTGTGGACGCGTGAAATGTCCAGGATGTCTTCCACGATGCGCTCCAGCCGCTGGGCATTCTGCTGCACCAGGCCCGTCAGGCGCTTGAGCTGCGGGTCGCTCAGATCTTCGTCCAACAACGCATTGGCCTGGGAGATTGCAGCCAGCGGGTTGCGGATCTCATGCGCCATGGCCGCCGACATGCGACCCATGCTGGCGAGCTTCTCGGTGCGCATGCGGGCTTCCATCTCGCGCTGATCCTGCAGGAACACCACGCACAGGCTCTTGCCGCCCGCCCCACGGGGGGCGGTCAACCGGGTGCGCACGCGCATGTGCCGCGGCCCCTGCCCTGCATGCTGGATGTTGATGTCGGCCTGCTGGATGCCGCGAAAGGCAAAACTCTGCTGCGCCAGGTCGGCCAGCGGCAGCCACGCGGGCTCGCTGCCGAGCGAGAAGGGCGGCTTGTGCAGGGGCTGGTTGTCCGACTGCAGCAACTGGCGTGCCGCCGGGTTGGCGGCATGTACAGTGCCACGCGCATCGACCACCAGCACGCCATCACTCAGCGAGTCGATCACCAGGTCGTTGACCTGCTGTTGAATGCGCGCTGCCGAGCGGCTGCGGCGGGCGCGTTGCTCCTCGCTGGCCAGACGGCTGGCCAGCTGGTGCGAGAGCAGGGCGATGACAAAGCTGCCTGCGCCCGTGAGGGCGGACTGTATGAAGTGTGGCGTGACATCACCGTGGGCCTGCAGCGACAGCCGCAGGGCATGCAGCAGCAGGATCAGTGTCACGCCCGCGGCCGTGCCCAGCGCCAGCAACAGGGAGCCGAGCACCGAGGCCAGCAGGATGGGCAAGGCAAACAGGGGCGTGTAGTT
>CALRMF020000139.1:0-7636 GCA_943369035.1 Curvibacter sp. AEP1-3 | reverse complement strand
TCGGCGCCCAGGCCCGGAATGCACTGTTCCAGCGGCAGGCCCTGGAGCTCGGCCTCCTCACGGCCGAAGATGCTGGTGGTGGCCGGATTGGCCGTCATCACGCATCCATCGCTGTCCAGGCCGATGATGGCCATGGCGGCGGTGTTGACGATCACCTGCGTGCGAGCCACTTGCCTGGCCACATCGTGACTGGCCTGGTTCAGGGCCTCGGACAACCGACGCGCCTCCAGGCTGCTGGACTGGATCTCGATGCGTTGGCCGATCTGGTCGGAAAGATGGCCCGCCAGCGCTGACAGCTGCCGGATCGGACGCAGGCTGCGGTGCAGCAGCAGTGGCAGAACCAGCAGGATGGCCGCGATGGTGGTCAGCAGCGTGTGGGCCGAACGTCTCTGCAGCCGCTCCAGCTCCTGGGTACGTTGCGTCAGGCTGATGTCGACGCGGACCCAGCCTAAGGGCCGTTCGCTGCGCAGCGGGATGCTTTCCCACACCTCATAGCGCGTTCCTTCGACGCGGCCGGTGCGCGTCAGCTGCGGTGGTTCAGCTGCCGCCGGGGGACGGGGGCCTCCGACCTGGCTGCGCACCTCTTCGCCATGCTGATGTACGGCCACCAAGGGCTGGCCATCGCTGCGCACTACCGCGATACCTTCGACCAGCGGCAGCCGCACGACCTGCAGCAGGCTGGATTCGATGGCGGCAATGTCGTTGGTGATCAGGGCATCGGTGTTGCTGCTGGCCACCAAGCCGGCGATGGCGTTGGCGGATGCGGTGGCGCGCTCCATGGTCTCGCGACTAATGCGCTGGTAGGCCACCACGCCGTTGGCGACCACGATGACCACGGCCAGGGCCGCTAGCGTCAGCAGCAGCTGCGTCCCTAGGCTGTAGGGCGGGCGCAGCCACCGGCGCAGGCGCGCCGGCGCCGACATTGATTCAGTCGCTGACGACATACCGGTTCAGGCCCAGGCGGTTGAGACCGGCGTAGTCGCGCTCGTAGTCGGCCGGCACCGGGTCGGGCATCTGGATGGCCTGCAGCAGCGGCTTGCGCGCCGGGTCGGCCGCCATGGCCAGCAGCGCCTCGCGCAGGCGCTGGCGCACCGACTCGGGTTCCAGCGCCAGGGTGGTCCGGACCACGCCGGCCGCCGCAGCGTCACCCGTCAGGACCTGGCGGATGGCATTGCGGTGGTTCATGGCGTACCAGGTCTCGTGGCGCACGCGATGCTCTCGATCCAGGGCGGCCCGGATGTAGAGGCTGGCTGCCAGCGCGTTGGGGGCGGGGAAGGCGATGCGCTGGTCGCGCAGTTGCGCCAGCGTGGTGTAGGGCGAATCCTGGCGCACAACCAGCACACCTACGAGTGGCTTGGCGTCGTGCAGCAGCGGCACGTAGCCGTGCGCCTGACGTGCCATGACCATGTGGTAAGGATTCAGGAAGACGATGTCCGCGCCACCGTCGCGGAACTCCTGCTCGAAGCGTGCAATCGACGGATGCACCACCAGATCGCAAGGCGCATCAGCTTGCGCGAGAGCTTCCACGACCGGTGTCCAGGCGTTGTACATCTCCACCGGCGTGAGCTGCGGCACTACCGCCAGACGCCAGACCCGCCGCTGCGGCGCCGCCATCAGGTGGGTGGGCTGGCAGGCCGCGGCGGCCAGCCAGGCCAGTGCCTGCGTGATGTGGCGGCGGGTGGGCCGTGGGCGCAAGGCGGCTCGCATGGCCAGATATGCTCAGTGCGTGACCAGCCGATCGACCGTGTCCAGCAATTCGATCGGGCTGAACGGCTTGATCAGGTACGCATCGCAGCCCACAGCCTGGCCGCGTTCGATGTCCGTGCGCTGGCCGCGCGCGGTCAGCAGGATGACCTTGGTGGTGTCCTTGAGCTGGGCGTCGGACTTGATCTGTTCACACACCTGGTAGCCGTCCAGGCCGCCGGGCATCATGACGTCGAGCAGCACGACCGCCGGGCGCAGGTTCTGCGCAATGCGCAAGGCGTCGACGCCGTTGTCGGCCTCATGCAGTTCGAACTCTTCCGACTCCATGGTCATGAGGATGAGTTTGCGGATGTCGGGTTGATCGTCGACGATCAGGGCGTTGCGTTTCATGCTTTCTCCTTCTTGCGGCGGGACATCAGTTGCGCCAGATCCTGGGCGTAGCGTTGTGCCTGGGCGAGCGACAGATCCTTCTGACCCCGCTGTGGCGCACCGGTGGGGAACTCGAGCAGAACCTGGACGGTGTCGGCGTCGGCAGTGCTCACGCGCATCTGACCGCCGTGCAGGCCGACAATGCGCTGCACCAGTGGCAGGCCAAGGCGCACGGTGCTCTCCTCGGCAGAACCTTTGGACGGTGGGGCGACAAAGGGGTTCAGGGTATCGTTGCCGCTGAGCTTGATGCCGGTCGCACCCTGGTTGCGAACACTGACGAGTACGTGTTCGCCCCACACGTTGAAGCGCACTTCAACCTTCAAGGACTGGGCACCGTTGACTTGCTTGCGGGAGTGGATCAGTGCGTTGTCCAGACACTCATAAAGCGCGCGCTGGATCAGACGCTCGTTGCCGTAGATCGGCGGCAAGGTCTGTACGGGGAGCTGCAACTCGATGTGCACACCCAGCTCTGCGGCCTGGCTGGCGAGCTCACCGCGCACGGCATCGAATACCTCAGGCAGCTCGATCCGATCCTGGGTGCGCAGCACGTCTTCACCGAAGACTTCGACCAATTCGGCTAGCCGCTGCAGGCGCCGACTGAGGCCAAGGGCTGCGTGATCCAGGTTTTTGTTGGCCGGGGTGGCGTCCAATGCCTTGAGTTGGGCGCGCAGATGCTGAATGTGCGGACCGACCTCATCGCGCAGCATCTCGATGATGTCCTTGAGTTGCATCATGTTGCTGCTGCCCCCGGCCGCGCCTGCCGGGCTGTCAGGTAAGTCTCCTACAAAGGCGATATCCAGCCCGGCCGGGCCGGGCATGAAGGTGCCGCTCAGGCGCTGTCCGCCGGCAACCTCAATCTCGGCGCGGTAGGGGAGCTTCAGTTTTCCGAGGGTGGCGTCAGCCACCAGCGATCGAATCACCGTGTGGCCGTTCATTGCCTCCAGCGGGCGCCCCGGGTGCACCGTGGCAGCTCGGTTGGCGTAGGTCACCTCACCGTTCACCCCGAAGGTCAGCAGGGGGACCGGCGTTGCGTCGAACAACGCAAAGACGGAACCTTGGTGAAAATTGACTGCCATGATGGTTCAGGCGCTGATGTTGATGTATCAAATATATCAAATTCAGCAAAAAAGTCAATTATCGACACTCACAAGAGGCTGCGCGAGGCAATAAAAAACCCGGCCGAAGCCGGGTTTCGTGGAAGAGCGAGGCGGTTTACTGGCCGAAATCCAGTGGCAGGCCGACGTAGTTCTCCGCCACAGAGCGGGAGCCAGCTTCCGAATGGATGATGTAGTCCAGCTCGGCCTCCTGCAGCTTCTGGCCGATCTCGCCGTTTTCCGGGAAGCGGTGCATCAGGCTGGTGAACCACCAGGAGAAGCGTTCGGCGCGCCAGATGCGCTTGAGGGCCAGCTCGGAATAGCGGTCGATGCCGGCCTCGGACTTGTCCTTGTAGTACTCCACCAGGCCGTTGAACAGGTATTTGACGTCGGTGGCCGCCAGGTTCAGGCCTTTGGCGCCGGTGGGCGGCACGATATGGCCGGCGTCACCGGCCAGGAACATGCGGCCGAAGCGCAGCGGCTCGGTCACGAAGCTGCGCAGCGGCGCAATGCTTTTCTCGATGCTCGGGCCGGTGACCAGTTGCTCGCGTGCCTCGGGGTCCAGGCGCAGCTTGAGCTCGTCCCAGAAGGCCTGGTCCGACCACTGCTCCACCTTGTCGGTCAGCGGTACCTGCAGGTAGTAGCGGCTGCGGGTGGCGCTGCGCATGGAGCACAGGGCAAAACCGCGCTCGCTGTTGGCGTAGATCAGTTCCTCATGCACGGGCGGGGTGTCCGACAGCAGGCCGAGCCAGCCGAAGGGGTAGACCTTCTCGTACTCGCGGATGGCGCTGCGCGGCGCGCTGGCGCGGCACACGCCGTGGAAGCCGTCGCAGCCAGCAATGAAGTCACACTGAATCTCGTGGGTCTTGCCGTCCTTCTCGTACGTGACACGCGGGTTCTTGGTGTCGAAGTCGTGCACCTGCACGTTGGCGGCTTCGTAGATGGTGGTCAGGCCGGCGGCGGCGCGCGCGTCCATCAGGTCGCGCGTGACCTCGGTCTGGCCATAGACCATGACGTTCTTGCCGCCAGTGAGCTTGTTCATGTTGATGCGGTGACGCTCGCCCTTGAACAGCATGTCGAAGCCGCCGTGGATCAGGCCTTCCTGGTGCATGCGCTGGCCGACGCCCGCTTCGTCCAGCAGGTCAATGGTGACCTGCTCCAGCACGCCGGCGCGGATGCGGCCGAGCACGTAATCGCCGCTCTGGCGTTCGAGAATGACGGCGTCGATGCCGGCCTTGTGCAGCAACTGGCCGAGCAGCAGGCCCGACGGGCCGGCGCCGATGATGGCAACCTGGGTGCGCATGGGATGACTCCTGAAGAAATGTTGCCGAGAGCTTAGGTGAGGGCGGCGCGGAAATCACTCTTGCCTCAGGTCAATTGTGCGATGATCGCCCTTGGTGCGCGATGATCGCGCAAAGACTGCGGGCGGCAACAGCCTGCGCGAAGGGCTTGCATGATTGCGAAATCCGATCTGATCGAGGGCATGGTCAAGGGCATGGCCGTGCTGGAGAGCTTCGATACCGAACGCCAGCGTCTCAACGCCACGCTGGCGGCGCAGAAGGCCGGGATCACGCGTGCGGCCGCGCGCCGCCATCTGCTGACCTTGGCGCACCTGGGCTATCTGGAAAGCGATGGCCGCTATTTCTGGCTCTCCAGCAAGGTGCTGCGTTTCTCTGGCAGTTACCTGGCCTCAGCGCGGTTGCCGCGCGTGCTGCAGCCAACGCTGGAGCGCCTGGCCGCACATACCCATGAGTCCTTTTCTGCCGTGGTGCTCAACGGCGACGAGGTGGTGATCGTGGCGCGCAGCGGCAACATCCGGCAGGGTGCCACGGAGGGCCAGCCCCAGCTGCTGGCCTACGGTCTGCACCTGGGCGCGCGGCTGCCGGCCCACGCCACCTCCACCGGCCGGGTGCTGCTGGCCGCCATGCCCAAGACAGAGCTGCAGGGTTGGCTGAAGCAACGCCAGCTGGCCCGCTTGACGGTGCATACCGTGACATCGGCGCCCCAGCTGCGCCGGGTGATCGAGCAGGTTCGGCGCGACGACTACTGCCTGAGCAGCGAGGAGCATGAGCTGGGCGTGCACGCATTGGCGGTGCCGTTGCGCAACCTGCAGGGGCAGACCGTCGCGGCCCTCAACGTGGTGGGCTCCACCGCCCGCCTGTCGCCCCAGACCATGCTGCGCGAGCTGTTGCCGCTGATGCTGGAGGCCGGGCGTGAATTGCGTCTAATTCTGTAGGAAATCGACCAAATATCATCATCTGATGATAAATTGCGAGATCTAAGTCATTGTGGCTTGTTCCGCGCATGCGCCCGCCCCGGGCGGGCTTCGCACCATAGGACTTCGGTTTGCGCGCGAACTGCCGATATGGACAGGATGAGGCAAGGCTCGCCGTCGTCAGGCGTCTTGGCCGATCTGCCGAACAGTCGGTCTTGGCCGACCCGGTTTCAATCCGATTATTGGAGAGTTCATCGATGGAACAGCAAGCGCAGTCCGCCGTCCAATCCGCTTCCGTGCAGGCGGCCGTGACCTCGATTCGTGAGTTTCTGGCCTTCAAGCTGGGCAACGAGGAGTACGGCATCGACATCCTGCGGGTGCAGGAGATCCGCTCCTACGAGGAGCCCACCCGCATGGCCAACGCGCCGGCCTTCATCAAGGGGGTCATCAACCTGCGCGGCGTGATCGTGCCGATCGTGGACATGCGCATCAAGTTCGGGCTGAGCGAGGTTCGCTATGACAGCTTCACGGTCGTGATCGTGCTCAACATCGGCAACCAGGTGGTGGGCATGGTGGTGGATGGCGTGTCCGACGTCATCACGCTCAACCCCGAGCAGCTCAAGCCGGTGCCGGAAATGTCGTCGGCTATCGGCAGCGACCACATCCTGGCCATCGGTTCGCTGGACAAGCGCATGCTGATCCTGCTGGACATCGAAAAGCTGATGGGCAGCGCCGAGATGGGCCTGCTCGCCCCGACGGTGCATTGACCCGCGCCGGCAGCGCCCGTCAGGGGCGCTGCACCGATGGCCCAGCCTGCGTTTCAAAATGTAAACAATGCGGGAAGATCGGTTAGAGTTGAGAACTTGGGAGGGCCACCGAGGCGGCCCTGTGTATGAACAAGACAGCCGGCCGCACCCCGTGTGCTGACCGCGCTGGCATAACCAGTCGTTGAGCCTGTGCGCACCAATCTACCTGTCACGCAGCGTGAATACCCTTACCCCTCCGGTCAGACCGTGGTGTCGATCACCGACCTGAAGGGGCGTATCACCCACTGCAACGAAGTCTTCATCCAGCTCAGTGGCTTCACCAAGGAGGAGCTGCTGGGCCAGCCGCACAATCTGGTGCGCCACCCCGACGTGCCGGAAGAGGCGTTCCGCGACCTCTGGGCCACGCTGGAAGAAGGGCTGCCCTGGACCGGTGTCGTCAAGAACCGCCGCAAGGACGGCGATCACTACTGGGTGGTGGCCAACGCCACCCCGATCATGGAAGGCGACCGGCCGGTGGCCTACCTGTCGGTGCGCACAGAGCCCACGCGCGAACAGATCGAGGCAGCCGAAGGCCTGTACGCCGTCATGCGTGCCGAGCAGGAAGCCGGCCGCCTGGTGCATCGCCTGCGCCACGGCGCGCTGTACAAGGACACCTGGGGCGGCCGGCTGGGTCGCCTGCTGCGTCCCACCGCCGAGAGCCAGACCGTGCTGATGGCGCAGGTGCTGGCCATGCTGGGCATGGGGACCGGCGTACTCGCTGCCGGTGGCTGGGATTCGGCCTCGCCGGCCACCCTGATCGGCGGCTTTGTGCTGATGGCCGTGCTGTCGCTGCTGGGGGCCTGGCGCCTGCACGCGCTGAGCATCGCGCCGCTCAAACGCCTGCTCAGCTTTGCCAATCGCATGGCAGCCGGCGACCTGACGCGCACGCTGGACAGCCAGCATGGCGGCACGCTCGGCAAGCTCGAGCGGGCGCTGAACCAGCTCAACGTCAATATCCGCTCCATCGTCAGTGACGCACGCACCGAGGTGGAGCGCATGGGCAGCGAGACGCATGGCATTGCCAGCGGCAACCGTGAGCTGTCGGAGCGCACCCAGTCACAGGGCGCGCGCCTGGAAGAGACCGCGGCCTCCATGGAACAGATCAGCGGCAACGTGAAGCAGACTGCCGAGGCGGCGCGCCAGGCCGCTGCATTGGCCGGGCAGGCCACACAGGTCAGCGAGCGCAGTGGCCAGGCCGTGCAGGACGTGACGCAGAACATGCATGCCATCAATGAGTCGTCCAGCCGCATCGGCGAGATCGTGCAGGTGATCGACAGCATCGCCTTCCAGACCAACCTGCTGGCGCTCAATGCCGCGGTGGAGGCGGCGCGCGCCGGCGAGCAGGGCCGCGGCTTTGCCGTGGTGGCGGCCGAAGTGCGCCAGCTCGC
>CALRMF020000138.1:0-7648 GCA_943369035.1 Curvibacter sp. AEP1-3 | reverse complement strand
CGACGACCTCGACGTCTGGGATCCGGTGGGCCTGAAGGACACCATCCACTGCACCGAGGAAGAGCGCACGCACCTGCGGGCGCTCATCGATTTGGGCCTGCACGACGCGGTGCGCCTCTTCCCGCAGCCGGAGCGGAACTACTCCTGGTGGGACTACCGCAACATGGCATTCCGGCGCAAGCAGGGCCTGCGCATCGACCACATCCTGATCAGCGCCCCGCTGAAGCCCCAGGCCATGGCCTGCGCCATCGACGTCACGCCGCGACGCAACGAGCGCCCGAGCGACCACGCTCCGGTGGTGCTGGCACTGCGGGCCTGAACGCTCAGGCCTGCGGCGCCCGGCGCGGCAGCGTCAGCGTGAAGGTGGCGCCCGCCTCCGGCTGGCTGGCCACCGCAATGCGTCCACCCAGCACATCGGTCACGATGTTGTGCACGATGTGCAGCCCCAGGCCGGAGCCGCCCTGCCCCATGCGGGTGGTGAAGAAGGGATCGAAGATGCGGCCCAGGTGCTCGGGCGCAATGCCGGCACCGTCGTCGCGCACCACCAGCTCCAGCGCTTCCGACTCCAGCGGCCGCGCCTGCACCGTGATGTGGCCACGGCGACCATCGGGAAAGGCATGGATGAGGGCGTTGTTGATCAGGTTATCCAGCACCTGCCCCAAGGGCCCGGGGTAGCTCTGCATATCCAAGCCGGTCGGTACGTCCACTAGGACCTCGCAACCGGATCGGCTGATGACGGGGCTGAGCGTGATCATGATCTCCGACACCAGTTCCTGCAGGCTGAATTCGCGCATCTGTGAACTGGTGCGGTCGACCGCCACCTGCTTGAAGCTGCGCACCAGCTCGCCGGCCCGGGTCAGGTTGCGCACCAGCACATCGGTGGCGAACTGGGCATCGGCGGTCAGCTGCTCCAGGTCGGAGCGACGCAGGCCAGCCTGCTTCTGCTGCTGGAATTCCTGCAGCCGGTGCTCCAGCGTGGTCGCCACCGTCAGCCCGTTGCCGATCGGCGTGTTCAGCTCGTGCGCCACGCCGGCGACCAGCGAACCGAGCGCGGCCATCTTCTCCGAACGCACCAGCTCGTCCTGGGCCAGGCGCAGCGTGGCCAGCGCCTCGCCCAGTTCGGCATTCGACTGCTCCAGGCTCAGCGTACGCTGGTGCACCCGCTCCTCCAGCGTCTGGTTGAGCTGCAGCAACTCCAGGTCGGCCGCGCGCTTGGCTGTGATGTCCCGCACCGCCAGCAGCATGTAAGTCTCGCCTTCGAACTGGAACAGGTTGGCCGCCACCTTGTTGTAGTAAAGATGGCCTTGCTTGTGCTTGAAGGTGACATCGAAATTGCGCACCACACCGTCGCGCTTCAGCGTTTCGATCAGGTGAACCCGTTGCTCCGGTTCGACCCAGACGCCGAGTTCCGCCGAGGTGTGGCCAATAGCCTCCTCACGGGTGAAGCCGGTCAGGTCTTCCCAGTTCTGGTTGACCTCGACGAACTTGCCGTCCGCTATGCGCGTCAGCGTCAGCGTGTCAGGCACCAGATTGAACACCTGGGCATAGATGGCATTGCGTTTGTGCACCAGGTTTTCTTCCTTGGCACCAAACACCGCTTCCAGTGGCAGTTGGGCTGCCTTGGAACGCCGCGCGCCCCGGCGCGCCAGCAGGAAACCGACGGCGCCACCCATCAACAGCAGGGCCGGCGCGATCCAGACAGAGACCATACAAGTCACTCCATTGCTGTCACGGCTCCCTTACCGGCATTATGGAGCGATCTTCCCCGCAACCCAAACGGGGTTGCAGTTCATTCCTCGAGCCCGAGCTCCTGGATCTTGCGTGTGATGGTGTTGCGGCCGATACCCAGCTTGTGTGCGGCTTCGATACGGCGGCCTTTGGTGCTGGCCAGTGCCGTCAGGATGAGCTTGCGTTCGAAACGGCGCGTCAGCTCGTCCCAGACGTCATGCCGACCGCTGAGCAGCAGGGCCTGCGCCTCGGCTTCCAGCCCGCCTTCCCAGCCATCGGGCAACGGCTGGACCGCGGCCATGGCCGCCTGCTCCGACGACGGCGTGGACAACGCCGATGTCGCCGTCGCGTCAGACGGCACGGGGGCGACCGGTGCCGCAGCCTCGCCCCCCATCACCTCCGGCGGCAGGTCCTTGGGCTCGATCACCTGCGCCGGCGCCATGACGGTCAGCCAGTGGCAGATGTTCTCCAGTTGACGCACATTGCCGGGAAAGCTGAAACGGCCCAGGCGTTCCAGCGCCGCGTCGGAAATGCGCTTGGGCTCGACACCCAACTGGCGCGCGCTCTGCTGCAGGAAGTGGCGCGCCAGCATGGGCACGTCCTCGCGCCGCTCGCGCAGCGCGGGAAGGCGCAGGCGGATCACGTTCAGGCGGTGGAACAGGTCTTCGCGGAACACGCCTTCCTTGACGCGCTGCTCCAGGTCCTGGTGGGTGGCGGCGATCACACGCACATTGGCCTTGACGGCGCTGTGGCCGCCAACGCGGTAGAAGTGGCCATCGGACAGCACGCGCAGCAGGCGTGTCTGCAGATCAAACGGCATGTCGCCGATCTCGTCGAGGAACAATGTTCCGCCTTCGGCCTGCTCGAAGCGGCCGCGCCGCATGGTCTGCGCGCCGGTGAAGGCGCCACGCTCATGGCCGAACAGCTCGCTCTCCAGCAGGTCCTTGGGGATGGCGGCGGTGTTGATGGCGACAAAGGGCCCGTTGGCGCGCGGCGAGTGCTTGTGCAGGGCGCGCGCCACCAGTTCCTTGCCCGAGCCCGATTCACCGGTGATCAGCACCGTGACGTTGCTCTGGCTCAAGCGGCCGATGGCGCGGAACACGTCCTGCATGGCCGGCGCCTGGCCCAGCATCTCGGGCGCACTGTCGATACTCTCCTGGGCCACCTCCTCACGCTGGCTCTCTTCCACCGCGCGGTGGATCAGTTCCAGGGCCTTGGGCAGGTCGAAGGGCTTGGGCAGGTACTCGAACGCGCCGCCCTGGAAGGCCGACACCGCGCTGTCCAGATCGGAGAACGCCGTCATGATGATGACCGGCAGGCCCGGCAGACGCGCCTTGACCTTCTCCAGCAGCTCCAGCCCGGAGCCACCTGGCATGCGGATGTCGCTCACCAGCACCTGCGGGCCTTCGGCATCGTCGTCGAGCGCGGCCAGCACCTCGCGCGGATTGGTGAAGCTGCGTGTGGGCAGCTGTTCGCGCAACAGCGCCTTCTCCAGCACGAAGCGGATGGACTGGTCATCATCAACGATCCAAATCGGCTTCATGTCGTGGCTCACCTCAGGTCAGGCCGCCGGTCAGGGCAGCGGTATCAACAGCTTGAAATCGGTCCGGCCCGGCTCGCTGTCGCACTCGATCAGGCCATGGTGCTGCTGCACGAAGGTCTGCGCCAGCGTCAGCCCCAGGCCGGAGCCGCCCTCGCGCCCCGACACCAGCGGGTAGAAGATACGGTCCTTGATCGAGTCCGGCACGCCGGGCCCGTTGTCGATGACATGCAATTCCAGTGCCAGCTTGTAGCGCTGCTTACCGAAAGTGACCTGGCGCGCAATACGGGTCCGGAAGGTGAGTTGCGCGTCGCCGGCCGTCATCCGGTCGCCCAGCACCTGGCAGGCGTTGTGGGCGATGTTGAGCACGGCCTGGATCAGCTGCTCGCGGTCGCCACGGAACTCGGGGATCGAGGTGTCATAGTCGCGCACCACCCGCAGGCCTCTGGGGAACTCGGCCAGGATCAGCGAGCGCACGCGCTCGCACACCTCGTGGATGTTGACGTCGCCCACCACGTGCGGGCGGCGGTGCGGCGCCAGCAGCCGGTCCACCAGCGTCTGCAGCCGGTCAGCCTCGTGGATGATGACGCGCGTGTACTCCGTCATCTGGCTGTCGATCTCCATCTCCAGTAGCTGCGCGGCACCACGGATGCCGCCCAGCGGGTTCTTGATCTCGTGGGCCAGATTGCGGATCAGCTCCTTGTTGGCCTGCGCCTGATCGAGCAGGCGCTCTTCACGCTCCTGCCGCGTCTGCTGCTCCAGCGGCAGCAGCTCCACCACCACCTCGTCGGCATGGTCGGTCTGCGTCACGATCACGTGCACCGGCAGCAGGTCGCGATTGGGGCGTTTGAGCCAGGCGTCGTAGCGCAGGGCGGCAAAGTCGTTGCTCTGCACGCCGGACAGGGCGTTGCGCAGCACCTGCGGTTCGGTGAAGGCGGCGCCAAAGTCGGTGCCGACAATGAGCCGACGCGAAGTGCCCAGGGCATCTTCAAGCGCAGCATTCGCGAACAGCACGGTGCCGTCGCAATGCACCACGGCCACCAGCGTGGCCAGCAGGTCGAAGGTCTGGAAGCGGGAAGTGGAGGAAGCGGGCTTTTTCAAGCCGCCTATTTTGACGCAGTTGGCGCGCTGACCCGGCCCAATTCGCGCCGGATACCGGCAATATCGCTGTCGGTGCGTTCCAGATCGGCCTTGAGGGCCGCCACGCGGTCGAGGTATTTCTGGTGGTTGCGGGTCTCTGGGCCGAGTTTTTCCGGCTCGCCGTTGTTGTATTCCTTCTGCAACTCCTCGCGTCGGGCCTCGGCCTTGCGCAGTTCGGACTCCAGGATCAGACGGGCATCGGAGTCACGGTTGCGTTGCTCGACCGTGTCGATACGCGAGCCGGCCTGCGCCGCCGACGCCACGCGCACCGGCGCCGGACGCGGACTCTGCACCACCGTCACATTGCCGCCGTCGAGCAGCTTGCAGCTGCCCTTCTGCGACTCGGAAATGGTGTTGGTGTACTCGTTGCCGCAACGGTAGATGCGGCCTTGGGCATGGCCATCTGCTACGAAAAACGTAGCAGCCAACGTCATCAACAAAGCGTGTTTCATACTCACTCTCCGCACACTGGGGTGCTGGAACGGCCTGACAGTATCCCTCAATGCCGCTGAAATTTGAATGTCCGTAACACTCTGAAAAGAAAAAGGACGGCCGCAGCCGTCCTTTTTGCACGACACACTGTGGTTACCCACAGTGCCCGGCGTCCCGATTACAGGGAGTAGTACATGTCGTACTCGACCGGGTGCGGCGCCATGCGGAAGCGGGTCACCTCGCCCATCTTCAGCTCGATGTAGGCATCGAGCATGGAGTCGGTGAACACGCCGCCCTTGGTCAGGAAGGCGCGGTCCTTGTCCAGGTACTCCAGCGCCTGGTCCAGGCTGTGGCAGACGGTCGGCACCAGCTTGTCCTCTTCCGGCGGCAGGTGGTACAGGTCCTTGGTGGCAGCCTCGCCCGGGTGGATCTTGTTCTCCACGCCGTCCAGACCGGCCATCATCAGGGCCGAGAAGCACAGGTAGGGGTTGGCAGACGGATCGGGGAAGCGAGCCTCGATGCGGCGGCCCTTCGGGTTGGCCACGAACGGGATGCGGATCGAGGCGGAACGGTTCTTGGCCGAGTAGGCCAGCTTCACCGGGGCTTCGAAGCCGGGCACCAGGCGCTTGTAGCTGTTGGTACCAGGGTTGGTGATGGCGTTCAGGGCACGGGCGTGCTTGATGATGCCGCCGATGTAGTACAGGGCGAAATCGCTCAGGCCGGCATAGCCGTCGCCGGCGAACAGGTTCTTGCCGTCCTTCCAGATCGACTGGTGCACGTGCATGCCGGAGCCGTTGTCACCAGCGTAGGGCTTGGGCATGAAGGTGGCGGTCTTGCCGTAGGCGTTCGCCACGTTCCAGACCACGTACTTCAGAACCTGGGTCCAGTCAGCGCGCTCGACCAGCGTGCTGAACTTGGTGCCGATTTCGTTCTGGCCGGCGCCGGCCACTTCGTGGTGGAACACCTCGACCGGGATGCCCAGCGATTCGAGGATCAGCACCATCTCGGCGCGCATGTCCTGCGTGCTGTCGACCGGGGGCACCGGGAAGTAGCCGCCCTTGGTGGTGGGACGGTGGCCGCGGTTGCCGCCTTCGAACTTGGTGCCGGTATTCCAGGGGGCCTCGTACTCGTCGATTTCGAAGAACACGTTGCCCTGCTGGTTGCTCCAGCGCACGTTGTCGAAGATGAAGAATTCCGGCTCGGGGCCGAAGTAGGCGGTGTCACCGATGCCCGAGGCCTTCAGGTAGGCTTCGGCGCGCTTGGCGATGGAGCGCGGGTCGCGGTCATAGGCCTTGCCGTCGCTCGGCTCGACCACGTCACACTGCAGGAACAGGGTGGTCTCTTCGAAGAAGGGGTCGATGTTGGCGGTGTTCGGGTCGGGCATGAGCTGCATGTCCGAAGCCTCGATGCCTTTCCAGCCAGCGATGGAGGAGCCGTCGAAGGCGTGGCCGGAAGTGAACTTGTCTTCATCGAAGTGCGACACGGGCACGGTCACGTGCTGCTCTTTGCCACGGGTGTCGGTGAAACGGAAGTCAACGAACTTGACCTCGTTTTCCTTCACCATCTTCATCACGTCTGCGACGGTCTTGGCCATCAGATTCTCCTGGTTGGAAGGTTGGTTGAAAGTTTCAGGGGCATGAATGCAGGTTCTGTGCCAAAGTGGCTTCCGCACGGTTGCGCCGAACCCCGTATTTTGCCCTCGGTTTTTCACGGTTTGCAGGGGTGCCCGCAATCAAATCACGAATCATGAGCACCAAACGCACCACCATGGTGCAACCATTAGGCACCATTTGCGTGCATTCTCAATTTCGCACCATTTCAGGGCCGAGTTGTGCGTCCAACTGACGCAAACCGGCCAGCAGGTCGGGGTAGGCCCGCGCCACACGCCCGGGCTCGCCCTTGACCCCGAGTTCGACATGGCGGCCGTGCTGCGGATGATCCACGCTGGGCAGGCTGAACACCTTGACACCATCAAAGCGGCGCTCGATCTCCTCCATCAAGGGCGTCAGCGTGGCCTCCAGGGAGCCGTAGACGATGACCGACTGCTCGACCCAGGCTGCCCGCCGGTGCAGATGGCGGTAGTGGGTGTCCAGCACCCACTCGATCATGGGCCAGGCCATGACCGGGAAGCCTGGGAGGAAATGGACCGCCCCTCCCGCCACACCCCGGCAGCTGAAACCCGGGATCTTGTTGTAGGGGTTGGGAATGATCTCGGCACCGAGCGGAAACACCCCCATGTTGAGGCGGTGGACGTTGTCGGGCCGGTCGGGTTCGTAGGGCACACCCTGCTCGCGTGCGACGTCCTGCATGCGCTCGCGGATCAGCACTTCCGCCTGCGGGTGCAGCGCCAGTTCGACCCCGAGCGCCCGCGCGGCGCATTGGCGCGTGTGGTCATCCGGTGTGGCGCCAATGCCGCCACAGGAAAACACCACCCCGCCCGAGGCGAAGGCGCGCCGCAGGGTATCGGTGATGCGATCCGGGTCGTCACCGACATAGTCGGCATGTGCGAGCTGGAGGCCCCGGGCATGCAGCAGCTCGATCACCTTGGGCAGGTGTTTATCGGCACGTTTGCCAGACAGGATCTCGTCGCCAATGATGATGACGCCGAAATCAGGCGCCGGGCTGGGCATCGTTGTGGGGCTCATGGGGCAAGGCCGGCGCGGCGCCGGCGTCAGGCGGCGCTGCAGCCGCCAGGGTTTCGACAGTCGGCGCCACCCGCGCCACTTCGGCGCGCAGAGCCTGCAGTGCAGCCAGGCAGAAGTGGGCAAACCACAGCGAGGAGAAGGCAAAGACGAAGGTGTAGATCCA
>CALRMF020000137.1:0-7694 GCA_943369035.1 Curvibacter sp. AEP1-3 | reverse complement strand
CGGCTTGCGCGGCCGGGTTGAGGAAGACGGTGGCCGGGGCGAACAGGCTCAGGCGGTCGGCGCCGGCCGCCGGTTGCGCCAGCAATGCCGGGGCCAGCGTGGCCACCTGCAGCGCATCCACGCCCAGTACGCGCAAGGGCACGCGCTGGTCAGTGGCGGCCAGGCCCACGGTGCTGAGTTCCAGCACCGGGCTGGCCAGCGCCACCTGCGGATGGCGGGCCAGGCGGCCGTACCAGGCCTCGTCGATCGGGCTCTGGTTGGCGCGCAGTGCCAGGTCGGGCTGGCCGCCGACGGCGCGCACCGCCTGCGCAAATTCGTCCAGTGCCGAAGCGTTGATCAGGTGGACCGAAAAAGCCAGCGCCACGCCCAGCATCACCGCCAGCATGGCGGCGGCGTGGCGCCACGGGTGGTGGCGCAGTTCCTGCCAGGAGTAGGTGAGCAGCAGCTGACGCATGCGATGAAGGGGTGGTGTGCTGCAGATTTGACTTGGCTCAAGTGTTGCGCCATGCCGACCGGCAGAATGGAGATGCTAGTTGATGAAAGGGAAATCATGAAGCAACCCGTCCACATTCAGTTCCACGGCATGGAAGCCTCCGAGGCCCTGGAGAACAAGGCGCGCGAATACGTGCAGAAGCTCGAGTCCATGGCTTCCGACCTGATGGCCTGCCGCGTGCACATCGATCTGGAGCAGAAGCACCAGCAACAGGGGCGCCCCTATGGCGTGCGCATCGACCTCACCCTGCCCGGGCGCGAACTGGTGGTGAACCGCGTGCACAACGAAGACGCCTATGTGGCCCTGCGCGATGCCTTTGACAGCATGAAGCGCCAGCTGGAAGACGTGGTGCGCCGCCGTCAGGACAAGCTGCACAACTGAGGGCTGCGGCCGGCAGGTGCGGTTTTTGAGCTTGATCAAATTCCTGCCGCAGGCCCCTTGAAGCCGGGTGGCGCCGTCCCCATACTTCGGAGCTTGGTGCAGCAAGTGCAACGCGATCCGAATCGCATAACCCAGGAGGAAAGACATGAGTTCACTGATTTCACGCGGTAGCCTGTTCGACGACTTCTTCCGCGATGTGTCACCCGGTTTCTTTGTCAAGCCGCTGCATGGCGAGCCCTTGCCCAGCCCCGGCCAGATCAAGATGGACGTGAAGGAAAGCGATGGCGGCTACACCGTCTCGGCCGAGATTCCTGGTGTGAAGAAGGAGGACATCCACGTCACCATCGAAGGCAGCGTGGTGACGGTGCGTGCCGAAGTCAAGCAGGAAGACACCCAGACCAAGGACGACAAGGTGCTGCGCAGCGAGCGCTACTACGGCTCCGTCTCACGCGGCATTTCGCTGCCGCAGGACATCGACCAGTCGCAGGCCAAGGCCAAGTACGACAACGGTGTGCTGACGCTGACGCTGCCCAAGAAGCAGGGCAACGGCTCACAGAAGCTGCGCATCGAGTAAGCGCGGCGCGCAGCAAAGAAAAACCCGGCCTCGGCCGGGTTTGTTGTGGGCGACCGGGTGTGCGTCAGTCGGCTTCGATCTTCGAGGCCTTCACCACCTGCGACCAGCGCGCCATCTCGGCCTGCACATAGGTGGCCAGCTGCTGCGGGTTCATGTAGTCGGCTTCGGCTCCGAGTTCGATGGCCTTCTGCTTGAAGGCCGGCGTGGCGGTGATCTTGCCGATCTCGGCCGTCAGTTTGTCGATCACCGGCTTCGGTGTCTTGGCCGGAGCGAAGACGGCGAACCAGGAGGTGGCGTCCAGCTTGGGCAGGCCGGCCTCGGCGGTGGTCGGCACATCGGGCAGGCTGGGCAGGCGCTTCTTGCCGGTCACGGCCAGGGCGCGCAGCTTGCCGCTCTGGATGTGCGGCACGAAGGGCGGCGGGGTGCCGAAGGTCAGGTCGACCTGGTTGCCCAGCAGGTCCTGCAGGGCCGGGCCGGTGCCCTTGTAGGGTACGTGCACCATGTCGATGCCAGCCTGCTGTTCCAGCATGGCGCCGGTGACGTGCTGCAGCGAACCGTTGCCGCTGGAGGCGTAGTTGAGCTTGCCCGGGTTGGCCTTGGCGTAGGCCACCAGTTCCTGCAGCGTCTTGACCGGCAGGCTGGCGCGCACCACGATCACCTGCGGTGCCGAGATCACGTTGGCCACCGGCTGGAAGTCCTTGGCATCCCACTGCAGCGGCGTCTTGCTGACAAAGGGCGTGATGACGTGGTAGCCGGAGTACTGCATGAGCAGCGTGTGGCCGTCGGCCTCGGCACGCTTGACCTGCAGCGCGGCAATGGAGCCGTTGCCGCCGCCCTTGTTGTCCACCACCACCGATTGGCCCAGCGCCGTGCCCAGCGGCTGCGCCAGCAGGCGGGCAGAGAAGTCCGTGGTGCCGCCGGTGGCGGTGGGCACCACCAGCGTGACCGGGCGGCTGGGGTAGCTCTGGGCCAGGGCCGTGCTGCCCAGGCCGGCCAGGCTGGCCAAGGAAAGGGTGGCCAGCGCCAGGCGCAGGCTGCTTCGCTTGTTGTTCATTGAGGTCTCCAGTTGAAAAAATCAGGGCGTCACCGCGTCGCGCGCCAGTGCGCGGGCGCGGATGGCAGGGAAGTCGTCCGGCAACGGATGCAGGTCCAGCCGCTGGCCGGCCTTGGTGATCTGGCTCGGCGTATCGTGGCCGATCAGCGCCGGCAACCATTTGGACGCGACAATCAGGCGCGGCAGGTCGATGCCGGTGTCGAAGTCCATCAACGCCAGCGCATGCGCCACTTCCTCGGTGCACACGTTGCCGGTGGCGCCGGGCGCATAAGGGCAGCCGCCGATGCCGCCGAGCGAGGCGTCGAAGCGGTTGGCACCGGCATCGATGCCGGCCAGCACATTCGCCAGGCCCATGCCGCGCGTGTTGTGAAAGTGCAGCGTGAGCTCAAGGCCGGGCCAGCGCAGGCGCGCCGCGCGTGTGAGCGTGGCCACCTGCGTCGGGTAGGCCATGCCGGTGGTGTCGCACAGCGTGAGGCCGTGCACCCCCAGGTCGGCAAAACGCTGCGCCCAAGCCAGCACGGTGGACTCCGACACATCGCCCTCCATCGGGCAGCCGAAGCTGCACGAGAGCGACACGTTCACCGCCACGCCCTCGCGCTGCGCCAGGCCGATCACCTGTGCCAGCGCGGCAAACGACTGCTCGCGCGTCATGCGCAGGTTGGCCAGGTTGTGCGTCTCGCTGGCCGACATCACGAGGTTGAGCTCATCCGCGCGCGCTTCGATGGCACGCTCGGCGCCGCGCATGTTCGGCACCAGCGCGCTGTAGACCACGCCGGGCTGGCGTTCGATCTCGCGCATGACGATTTCCGCGTCGCGCAGCGCCGGGATGGCGGTGGGCGAGGTGAACGAGGTGACCTCGATCTTGGCGAGACCCGTGGCCGAGAGCGCGTTGACGAGGGCAATCTTGTCCTCGGTCGGCACGAAGGTGCATTCGGCCTGCAGGCCGTCGCGCGTGCCGACCTCCTGCAGGTGGATGCGGCGGCCGCTGCCGAACCAGACGGGGATTTTGCTGTTGGTCATGCAACGATGCCTTTCTGACGCAGGGTTGCGATCTGTTCGGGCTGCAGGCCCATCTGCTGCAGCACGCTGTCGGTGTCGTCGCCCAGGTGGGGCGCGCTGCTGCGGATCTGGCCCGGTGTGCCCGAGAGCTTGGGCACGATGCCCGGCACGGCAATGTCGTCGCCGTCGCGCGTGTGCTGCGTCAGGATCATGTCGCGCGCCTTGTAGTGCGGGTCTTCAAAAATGTCTTTCGCGGTGTAGACGCGGCCTACTGGCACGCGCGCGGCGTTCAGCGCATCGAGCACCTCCTGGATGCTGCGCGTCTGCGTCCAGGCGCCGATGGCAGCATCAATCTCGGCCACGCGCTGGACTCGCCCGGCGTTGTTGGCCAGATCGGGTGCATTGCCCAGGTCGGGGCGGCCGATGGTCTCCATCAGGCGCTTGAAGATGCTGTCGCCGTTGCCGGCCACCAGCACATAACCGTCGCGGCACAGGTAGGCGTTGCTGGGCGCGATGCCCGGCAGCGCACTGCCGGCCGGCTCGCGCACCACGCCGAAGGCGCTGTACTCGGGGATCAGGCTTTCCATCACGTTGAACACCGCCTCATGCAGCGCCACGTCGATCACCTGGCCGGCGCCGCCATTCACCTTGCGGTGGTAGAGCGCCATCATCACGCCGATCACGCCGTGCAGCGCGGCCAGCGTGTCACCGATGGACACACCCACACGCACCGGCACGCGGCCTGGCTCGGCGGTGAGGTGGCGCAGGCCGCCCATGGCCTCACCGACCACGCCGAAGCCCGGCATGTCGCGGTAGGGGCCGGTCTGGCCGTAGCCGCTGATGCGCAGCATCACCAGGCCGGGGTTGAGTTTTTGCAGTTCTTCCCAGCCCATGCCCCAGCCCTCCAGCGTGCCGGGGCGGAAGTTCTCGATCAGCACGTCGGCTTCGGCAATCAGCCGGCGGGCGATGTCCTGGCCCTCGGCCTCGCGCAGGTCCAGCGCAATGGAGCGCTTGTTGCGCGACTGAACCTGCCACCAGACCGAGGTGCCGTTCTTGATCAGACGCCAGTTGCGCAGCGGGTCGCCGGTGCCCGGGGCCTCGATCTTGATCACATCGGCGCCGAACTCGCCCAGCGTCTTGCCGGCAAACGGGCCGGCAATCAGCTGGCCCATCTCGATGACGCGCACGCCCTGCAGGGCGGATGGCGTGAGGGTGGGGGGCGTTGTCGTCATGGTGTCTCCTTCTCGGTTGGCGATGATGGCAAACGCTTTTCTACTGGTAAATCAACGATTCGTCAGCTTGCCATCGCGAAACGCGATGGCAGAATGTGTCCATGAAGCTTGACCCTGTCTCCCTGCGCCTGTTCGTCGCCGTCATGGAAGAGGGCACGATTGCCGAGGCCGCGGCGCGCGAGCACATCGCCGCCTCGGCGGTGAGCAAGCGCCTGAGCGAGCTGGAGCAGACGCTGGCCACCGAGCTCTTTGTGCGCAGTAACAAGGGCACCGAACCCACAGCCGCTGCCTTCACCTTGCTCAACCTGGCGCGCGGCGTGCTGAACGACCTCGATGGCATCTATGCCCAGATGCGGGAGTACGCCAGCGGCGTGCGCGGCCATGTACGGGTGTACGCCAACATCTCGGCCATCACGCAGTTCCTGCCGGGCGAACTCAAGTCCTTCATGGCGCAGTACCCGCAGGTGCAGGTGCACCTGCAGGAGCGCATCAGCTCGGTGATCGCCAAGGCCGTGGCAGACAACGCGGCTGACATCGGCATCCTGAATGACGGCAACTACGGCGAGGCGCTGACCCTGCTGCCCTACCACGACGACGAGCTGGTGGTGGTGGCGCCGCAGGGCCACCCGCTGGCACGCCGCAAGAGCGTGCGCATGGCGCAATTGCTGGACTTCGATGTGGTGGGCGCCCACCCGGGCAGCGTGATGAACCACCTGCTGACCAAGGCCGCGGCGGAACTGGGTCGCCCGCTGCGCCTGCGCATCCAGGTCAGCAGCTATGACGCGTTGTGCCTGATGGTGGCCGCCGGGCTGGGTGTAGGCGTGCTGCCGCGCCAGAGCGCGCAACTCTTCGTTCCGGCGTTGCCCATCCAGTGCCTCACCTTGGCCGAGCCGTGGGCGCAGCGCAAACTGGTGGTGGCGGTGCGTGATCCGGCCGCCCTGTCACCGGCGGCGCGGCTGCTGGTGCAGCACATCAGCGCGGCCGGACGCTGAGCGCCTCGACCGCGCGCTTACTTGAACAGGCGCTCCTGCAGAAACGCGACGAAGGCCTGGGTCTTCAAAGGCAGCCATTTGCGCGCCGGGTAGACCGCATGGACCGGCGGCCCGGCGCCGAGGCGGTAGTCCGGCAACAGCTCGACCAGAGCGCCGCTAGCCAGCTCGGCTTCGACCAGCTGACGGTCCAGCACCGTGATGCCGGCGCCGGCACAGGCGCTGGCGGCCAGGGCCATGCCGTCGTTGGTGCGCAGCTTGCCGCTGGCGCGGATCACCGTCACGGCCGTACCCTTGCGGAAGGTCCATTCGTCGCGGATGGTGCTGCCGCTGACATAGAGCAGGCAGTTGTGCCGCGCCAGGTCGGCCGGGGTGCGGGGCGTGCCGGCCCGCGCCAGGTACGCCGGTGCGGCCACCAGCACACGCGGGTTGTTGGCCAGCTTGCGGGCCACCAGCGACGAGTCCTCCATGTGCGCGACGCGGATGGCAACGTCGATCTGCTCGGCGACCAGGTCAGCCAGCCGATCCTCCACCACCAACGTGATTTCGACCAGGGGGTGGCGCAGGGTGAATTCGGCCAGCAAGGGTGCCAGATAACGCTGCCCCAGCGGGCGCGGACAGGCCACCCGCAGGCGACCGCGCACCTCCTGCTGGAAGCTGCCGGCGATCTGCGCCACGTTGTCGAGCGAACGGTCGATCTGCTGGGCCTCCAGCAGCACGGCTTCGCCCACTTCGGTGAGGGTCAGGCGGCGTGTGGTGCGCTGGACCAGGCGTGCGCCCAGCTCGGACTCCAGCTTGGCCAGCTGGCGCGACACCACGGACTTGCCGCAGCCCAGGCGCGCAGCCGCCTGGCTGATGCTGCCGGCACTGACGATGGCCGAGAAGGTGGCGAGGTGTTGCGGATTGAGCATGGCAAACGGGATTTATTGTTGCTTTTATTGCAACACATTTTCCCGTTATTCGTCCTTTTTCTGATGCCATTCAAACCTAGATTCAAGGGGCGGCACGTTTTGGGCGTGCTGTGTCAACAAAACAAGGACCGACGTGATGAATGAAAGCCAACCACCCCTGCTCCAGAAACTCCAGTGGCGCTACGCGACCAAGAGCATGGACCCCGCCCGCAAAGTGCCCCAGGACAAGCTGGAGCGGATTCTGGAGGCTGCGCGGCTGGCGCCAACGTCCAGCGGCCTGCAGCCGTTCGAGATCGTCGTCGTCAGCGATCCCGCGGTGCGCGAGAAGATCCGCGCCATTGCCTGGAACCAGGCGCAGATCACCGACGGCTCGCACCTGCTGGTGTTCGCCGCCTGGGACAACTACACGCCCGAGCGCATCAACCAGATGTTCGACTACACCAACGAGGTGCGTGGTTTCAAGAACGAGGGGTGGGAGAACTACCGCCAGATGCTGCTGACGTTGTACCCGCCGCGCGAGGCCGAGGTGAATTTCCAGCACGCCGCGCGCCAGGCCTACATCGGCCTGAGTGCGGCCCTGATTTCGGCCGCCTTCGAGGAGGTGGACGCCACGCCCATGGAGGGTTTCGATCCCGCTGCGCTCGATGAGATCCTGAACCTGCGAGCCCGCGGTCTGCGCAGCGTGGCCATCATGCCCATCGGCTACCGCCAGGAGGACAAGGACTGGCTGGTCAAGCTCAAGAAGGTGCGTCGCCCGCGCGAGCAGTTCGTGAGCGAGGTCTGAGGTGAAGGTCCGCCACGCTGCAGCGTGGCGGAGACGGCCGCTTACATGCCGAGCGACTTGAGCAGTGCCTCGTGGTCGTCCTGCTCGGCCTTGGGTGCCGGGGCGGCGCCCTGTGCGGTGTTTTGCGCGGCGGCCTGGGCGATGACCTCGTCCGGGTCAATCTCCTCCTCGGCCACGAAGTCGCGCAGGCGGATGAACTCGGTGCGGTCGATCGCCAGTTCCAGGTAGAAGATGTTGTTCCTGGCGGTGTAGAAGGTCACGCGCCGGATCTCGGGCT
>CALRMF020000136.1:0-7704 GCA_943369035.1 Curvibacter sp. AEP1-3 | reverse complement strand
GCACCCTCGGGTGCCGTTTTCTTTGGCTGCCCCAGCCCGTGCGCGATACTTCCCGCTGGCGCCCTGCAGCGGGGCGCAGTGGCAACAAGGAACAAGCGTGCAATCTGCCAGTGACCAGTGGTTCGACGAAGCCTACTACCAGCGTTACTACTTCGACAAGAAGACCAGCGTGGTCGACCCCGCGCACATGGAGCGGCTGGGTACGTTCGTCTGCAGCTACCTGCAGTACCTGCGCGTGCCGGTGCGGCGCGTGCTGGATGTGGGCTGCGGCATCGGCCTGTGGCGTGACATGGTGACCCGGCACTTCCCCGGCGTGGCCTACCACGGCGTGGAGTACAGCGAGTACCTGTGCACGCGCTACGGCTGGGAGCGCGGCTCGGTGGTGGACTACCGCAGCACCGAGCCGTTTGACCTGGTGATCTGCCAGGGCGTGCTGCCCTACCTGAGTGCGGCCGACCTGAAGCTGGCGCTGCACAACCTGGGCACGCTGTGCCGCGGCGCGCTGTACCTGGAAGCCGTGACGCGCGAAGACTACGAGCGCGACACCATCGACGAAACACTGACCGACCCGCGCCTGTTCCGCCACCGTGCCCAGCTCTACCGGCGCGGCCTGGCGGAAGGCTTCACCGAACTGGGCGGTGGCGTCTGGCTGAGCCGTCAGGCCGAGGTGCCGCTGTTCGAGCTGGAGTGCGCGGACGGGCGCTGAACCCCACCCCTGCACGCCAGCCCCAAGGCCCGCACAATCCGCCCATGGACGGCCTGCAGCCTCTGATCGACTTTGTGCACCGGCACCCGCGCCTGCTGGTCATCACCGGTGCCGGTTGCAGCACGGCCGCCGGCATACCCGACTACCGCGACGAGCACGGCGCCTGGAAGCGCCGCGAGCCCATGCGCTACCCCGTGTTCGTCGGTGACGCCCTGGCACGGCAACGTTACTGGGCGCGCAGCATGCTGGGCTGGCGCACCATGGCCGGCGCGCAACCCACCGCCGCGCACCACGCGCTGGCGCAACTGGAACGTGCCGGCCGCGTCACGCTGCTGGTGACGCAGAACGTCGACGGCCTGCACCAGACCGCCGGCAGCAGCAAGGTGGTGGACCTGCACGGCCGTATCGACACCGTATGTTGCCTCGGCTGCGGGTGCCGCAGCCCGCGCCGCGCACTGCAGGAGGAACTGATTGCACGCAACCCAGATTGGCTCGCGCTCGACGCACACAGCCTGCCCGATGGCGACGCCGACCTGGAAGGCCTGGACTTCGCCACCTTCGACGTGCCCGCCTGCCCGCACTGCGGCGGCGTGCTCAAGCCGGACGTGGTGTTCTTTGGTGAAAGCGTGCCGCGCGAACGCGTGGCGGCGGTGCGGGCCGCTTTGGCACAGGCCGACGCCGTGCTGGTGGCCGGCTCGTCGCTGATGGTGTATTCGGGTTACCGCTTTGTCGAGGAGGCGGTGAAGACGGGCAAGCCGGTGGTGGCTGTGAATCGGGGGCGGACGCGGGCCGATTCAGTTTTGACGCTCAAGGTGGGGGCCGAAGTAGGTGAGGCTCTCGCCACTTTGACACGGTAGCAAAAAGTGAAACTGCCCACTGAACTGAATAACTCCTAGGCAGATAGCTGCCCAAGGCTTACGGCCCGCTCAAAAACATGACGTCATAAGAATGGTGGTCAATCGACCTTCACCATATTTAAACCTGTCAGGTCCAGCTCCATCTGTTTGGCGATGCGCTCTTGGATAGCTTTGCGAATCTCCCGGAAGAGCGGCTCAGCTTGCTCGTCGAGCTTTTTCCATCCTTCCAGCTGCAGTTTCCAGTCTTCCACTTGGCGCCCTACTGATTTCGCCGAACTCGCTGACCAAAGCAAGTTTCTAATTGCATCGAACTGAACTCGCAAATGCTCTGGGAGAAAGATGCTGTGACGCGCCGCATAGACTTGAAAGTCTCGAATAGCCTTCTCTGCCAGCCAGTTCTTGTGCGCGTCATATAGACGGTTGTACTCTTTCTGACGGCTGCGGCTAGATAAGCTGAGGAGGTAGCGCTTATCAGCCTTTCCGAATGCGTCAGAGCCCTCGATGAATTCTGTCCAATCGTCGTCGTCCATCCTGGACACGTCAGTGTAGGACTGCATCGGAGATACGACCCATTTGAGCGTGCTCATAGCCTCATCCAAAAGGCCCCACGCCTCAGGTAGAACTTCGAACTCCTTTTGATGGATGCGATTGAGTCCGCTTGCGGCCGTGTCCAACCTCTGTTTCAGCTTGGATAACTCGACTGCGTAGCCATGTTCGACAAGCTTGAGTCGCTCTTTGAACTGGTTTTCGAGCCACCTGTCGCCGAGTGTTTTGAAAAGGAGATACGCCAATGCGGTCGAACCACCTGCATAGGCTACTAGTTCAAGAATGAACTCACCAACTTGCTGACTCATTGTGCCCTCCCCGCGCAAAAGAATTTCTGAATCCTAATGGCCTATGCTTTTTCCTGACCGATTGCAGTCAGTCAAGAATGTTTCAGTCACCACCACCGAACAAATCCTGAAACTTCTGCGCCGCCTCCTCCGCGCCGGAACCCTTGCTCATCGGCGTGCCCTTCGGATACTCCTCCGCAATGCGGTCTTCCCAGTACGTCGTCGGGTTCGGCGCGCTGCACAGGCGGCGAAACACCTCCTGCGGCACGTGCTTGTAGGCGCGCACGGTCTTGTCATCCCAGTGCAGGTCGAGTTGCCGGGTGCTTTCGTCGTAGTCCGCGCGGCGGATGCGGCCGTTGGTGAAGGTCTTGCTCTGCATGGCCCATTCTCACCGGCGCCGCCTGCCCGCGCAAGGCAGGTTCAGCCGGTCGCCAGCGTCAGTCGCAGCACGGCAATGAACTGCTGCGCCGCGGGCGAGAGCGAGCGGCCCGGCTTGGACACCAGGCAGATGTCGCGCGAGACCTTGGGCGCCGTCAGCGTCTTGGCCACCAGATCCGGGTTGCGCGCATAGGTCAGGTAGGCCGCGGGCATGATGGACGGCGCCAGGCCGCTGGCCGTCATCCACAGCGCGGTGGACAGGAAGGCGACCTCGTGCATGACGTTGAGCCGCACGCCGGCGCGTGCGGCCGACAGCTCGATCAGCGGCCGGATGCCGTAGCCCGGCCGCACCGTGGTGACGGGCAGGCCCTCCAGGTCTTGCCAGCGCACGCTGCGGCGCTGGGCCAGCGGGTGGTCGCGCGGGCAGACCAGGCTCAGGTGGTCGCGCAGCAGCGTCTGCAGCTCGATGCCCGGGGCCACGCCCTCGGGCGTGCCGATGCCGAAGTCGGTCTGCTCGTTGATCACGCGCGAGAAGAACTGGTCGGGCGCGCAGTCGTCGATGACGAGGTGGATGTCGGGGTGCTGCTCGCGGAACACGCGCACCACCGGGGGCAGCAGGATTTCGGCCAAGGTGGGTGTCACTGCCACCGTGACGCGCCCGCGCCGCAGGCCGGTCAGGTCGCGCAGGCCGGCGCCGAGGGAGTCGAGGTCGCGCAGGATGCGCTCGGCCACCTGCACGGCTTCGTGTGCGGCGGGCGTGGGCTGCAGCGACCGGGTGGTGCGGTCGAACAGGCGCGTGCCCAGGCCGTCTTCCATCTGGCGGATCAGCACGCTGACAGCCGACTGCGTGAGGAAGAGCTGCGTGGCCGCGGCACTGAGCTTGCGCAGCTGGTACACGGCCACGAAGGCGCGCAGCTGCTTGAGCGTGGGGGAGAAGTGGCGTTCGCTATTCATTAAGAAAAATCATATTTGATTCTGAAAATTTCGATTTACGCAAGAATCAGATTTGATTCAAATCAAAACGACGCGGGCATCCGACCCACGCATCTAACAAGGAGACACCATGACATTCGCAACACGACGCATCGCCGTGCTGAGCGCGCTGCTGGCCGCCCTGCTGCCGGCCGCCGGCTGGGCCCAGAAATCCGATTACCCCAACAAACCCATCCGCGTGGTGGTGACCTTCCCGCCCGGCGGCAGCTCGGACGCCATGCTGCGCCTGCTGGCGCCGCGGGTGGGCGAGAAGCTGGGACAGCAGATCGTGGTGGAGAACAAGCCGGGGGCCGGCGGCAACATCGGCCTGACGCAGGTGGCCAAGGCACCGGCCGACGGTTACACCCTGGGCCTGGGTGCTGCCGGGGCGCTGGCGGCCAATGCCAGCCTCTATCCGCAGATGCCCTTCGACGTGCTCAAGGATTTCCAGCCCATCACCATGGTGGCGGCCATCCCCTTCGTCATCGTCGGTTCGCCCAACCTGCCGGCCAAGACCCTGCAACAGGTGATTGCGCTGGCCAAGGCGCAGCCGGGCCAGCTGTCGATGGGACATGGCGGCAACGGCACGGCCATGCACCTGTCCACGGCGCTGTTCGAGCAGATGGCTGACATCAAGCTGGTGCAGGTGCCCTACCGCGGCACCGGGCCGGCAACGCTGGATGTGCTGGCCGGCCAGGTGCCGCTGGCCATGTCGGACCTGCCGGCGGCGCTGCAGCACATCAAGGCCGGCAAGCTGGTGGCCTATGCCGTGACCACCCCGCAGCGCCTGCCCATGCTGCCCGACGTGCCGACCGTGGCCGAGGCCGGGCTGCCGGGCTACGACTCCACCGGCTGGTTCGGCCTGGTGGCACCGGCGGGCACGCCGGCTGCCATCGTGGCGCGACTCAATGCGGAGTTCGGTGCCGCGCTGCGCGACCCCACCATCCAGGCCACGATCCGCGGCATGGGCATGGAGCCGGTGCCGGGCACGGTGGAGAGCTTCGACGCCTACATCCGCAGCGAGACGCGCAAGTGGGCCGGCGTGATCCGCAAGGCCAACATCAAGCTGGACTGAGAGAGGCAAGCCCCATGACCACTTCCTACGACACCCAGGTGCTGATTGCCGGCGCCGGCCCGGTGGGCCTGACCATGGCCATCGACCTGTCGGGGCGCGGCATCCCGGTGACAGTGATCGAGCAGCGCCGCTACGCCGAGCCGCCGCCGGTGAAATGCAACCACGTGTCTTCGCGCACCATGGAGCAGTTCCGCCGCCTGGGCGTGGCACACAAGCTGCGCGCCGCCGGCCTGCCCGAGGACTACCCGAACGACGTCGTGTTCCGCACCAGCATGACGGGCATCGAGCTCACGCGCATTCCCATTCCCTGCCGGCGCGACCGCTACACCGCCACCGACGGGCCGGACACCTGGTGGCCCACGGCCGAGCCGCCGCACCGCATCAACCAGATCTACCTGGAGCCGATCCTGCTGCACCATGCGGCCGCGCTGCCCGGTGTGACGCTGCGCAACCGCACCGAGCTGCTGCGCTTCGAACAAGACGCAGACGGGGTGCAGGTCTGGCTGCGCGACCTCGACAGCGGCGCCGAGTTCACGCTGCGTACGCGCTACCTGATCGGCGCGGACGGCGGCAGCTCCACGGTGCGCAAGCAGATGGGCGCGCAGCTGGAGGGCACGCCCGTCATCCAGCGCGTGCAGTCCACCCACATCCGCGCGCCCGGCCTCAAGGCCCTGATGCCGGGCAAGCCGGCGTGGTGCTACTACTCGGTCAACCCGCGCCGCTGCGGCACGGTGTTTGCCATCGACGGCCAGGAGAGCTGGCTGGTGCACAACCACCTCAATGCCGAGGAGCCGGACTTCGACTCCGTCGACCGCGACGCCTCGATCCGCCACATCCTGGGGGTGGGCGACGACTTCGAATACACCGTGATCTCGAAGGAAGACTGGGTGGGCCGGCGTCTGGTGGCCAACCGCTTCCGCAACGGCAATGTCTTCATCGCCGGCGATGCCGCCCACCTGTGGGTGCCGTACGCAGGCTATGGCATGAACGCCGGCATTGCCGACGGGCTGAACCTGACCTGGCTGCTGGCGGCGCACCTGCAGGGCTGGGCGGATGCGTCCATCCTGGACGCCTACGAGGCCGAGCGCCAGCCCATCACCGAGCAGGTGTCGCATTTCGTGATGAACCACGCGCAGAAGATGATCAAGGCGCGCCGCGCCGTGCCCCCCAACCTGGAGGCCGCGGACGATGCCGGCGCTGCAGCGCGTGCGCTGATCGGCCAGGAGGCCTACGAGCTCAACGTGCAGCAGTTCTGCTGCGCCGGGCTGAACTACGGCTACTTCTACCAGGGCTCGCCCATCATCGCGGCGGACAGCGAGACGCCACCGTCCTACACCATGGGCAGCTTCACACCCTCCACGGTGCCGGGCTGCCGCGTGCCCCACTTCCGGCTGGCCGACGGGCGCTCGCTCTACGACGCCTTCGGCCCGGGCTACACCCTGCTGCGGCTGGATGCACGCGTTGACGTGACCCCCCTGCTCGACGCCGCGCACGCACGTGGCATGCCCGTCGAACTGCTGGACCTGCAGGACCAGCCCGACCTGCCGGGGGCCTACCGCCACGCGCTGGTGCTGTGCCGCAGCGACCAGCACGTCGTCTGGCGCGGCCAGGCCTTGCCGGGCGACGTGCAGGCGCTGGTGGCCATGCTGTGCGGGGTGCGCCGCACGGTGCCGTCACGCCAGCCGGTCGCTGCCTGAATCCCGTCGCCTGAGCACGACACCCCGGGGCGCTAGCATGGCGGCATGCAGCGCCCCTTGGTCCTCTTCGGTGCCTTTGACCGCCACAACCTCGGCGATCTGCTGTTTGCGCACATCGCTGCCGCGCTGCTGCCGGGGCGCACGCTGATCCACGCCGGGCTGGCAGCGCGCGACCTGCGCGCCCATGGCGGCCATGCGGTGCGCGCTTTGAACGAGGTGCGCGCCACACTCGGCGCGCAACCGGTGGACCTGCTGCACGTGGGCGGCGAGATCCTGACCACCACCGCCTGGCATGCGGCGGTGATGCTGCTGCCGCCTGAAGAAGTACACACCACGCTGGCCTACCTGCAAGACCACCCCGCCGAGCAGGCCGCCTGGGTGCAGCACATGGTGGGCAGCACGGGCGAAGCGCCCTACTTGGCCGACCGCGGCACATGGCCATCACTGCGTCATGTGTTCTGCACCGGCATGGGCGGCGCACAGCTGGGCGCGGCCACGCCAGCGCTGCGCAGCGAGGTGCTGGCCCGGTTGCGCACGGTCGATGCGCTGGCCGTGCGTGAGGCACAGACACAGCAGCAGTTGCAAGCCGCCGGCATTCAAAGCACGCTGCTGCCCGACCCGGCGGTGCTGGTGGCGGAGTTGTTTGGCGAGCACATCGCGCAACACGGCACGGCCGGCGAGGTGGCGCAGCTGCGCCAGGCCTTTGCGCACGGTTACCTGGCGGTGCAGTGCAGCGCCGAGTTTGGCGACGACGCTACGCTGGACAGCTTGGCTGCACAACTCACGCAAGTTGCGACTTCGCACCGCATAGGCCTGGTACTGCTGCGCGCCGGTGCTGCGCCCTGGCATGACGACCTGGCCGTGCTGCAACGCTTGGCGAACCGCCTGTCGCCGGCCAAGGTGCGCGTGGCCGAGACGCTGAACCTGTGGGACCTGTGCGCGCTGATTGCCCACAGCCGCGGCTGGTGCGGCAGCAGCCTGCACGGGCGCATCGTCGCCACCGCCTATGCCCTGCCGCGCCTCACGCTGCGCTCACCTGCCGCGCGCGGCCCCGGCAAGCACGAGGCCAAACACGAAGCTTATTGCGCCACGTGGGAGACGCTGCCCGGCCCGGCCTGCGTGCCGGTGAGCGACGTCGCCGATGCGCTGCAGCAAACCCTGGCCAGCGACGCGCCACGGCGCCGGC
>CALRMF020000135.1:0-7785 GCA_943369035.1 Curvibacter sp. AEP1-3 | reverse complement strand
GGATCGACAGCCAGAACCTGATCTCTTGAAGCATCTGCGAGCATTTGGGCGCCCCGTGCAAGTTGGGCATTACGAGGAAGAGAGGAAAGCCCCGGTAAAGCAGCCGCGATTCCTTCCATCAGTTCATTTGCGACACCAGGGGCCAGTTTTTCTGGGTGTTTGGCCAAGTACCAAAGCTGAAAGACCTGAAACTGCACTGGCGATCGGCCATTCAGCCGGATGTAATCCTCGACCGCAAGAAACAACACACCCTCGACCTGCGAGTCTAGCAACGGAGGCAAGGTCTTCTCGCTATCAGTATCCGCATGCTTGAAAAAGTTACGGTGCGGAGAGTTGACATAGTTGACCTTGAGATCTTTGCCTGCCGGGACGTTCTTCCTGGCCTGGATAGAGAAGCTTTCGATTCCCGCATTTCTGCATAGAACGTCAATAACCTCCCAGGAGTTAGCGGCAAGAGAATAGACAGAGACGGCGTCTCGGTCAGCGAAGAACAGGTCGATAGCTGTAGCCAACTGCCGCCGTGCAACCTCGAGTTTTGTGAGTCGTCCATGCATGAAGAGCCCCTCTGTGGTCCCACCATATCTCAGCGATTCAGAAGTCTAGCCATACGCACAAAGTGCAACTTCTCCTGAAACGTGGGTCGGATGTCCGGTTTTGTGCGAACTCGTGAAAGACCGCTTCTGGCCGAAACCAGCTATCACGCCGGTGCTTCAGCTTCGCCTCCAGTCGGACGGCCGTCAGTCGTGCAAGGGCAGTCGGATGATCAGCGTCGTGCGGTCGGCCGCGTCCGACACCTCCAGCGTCACATCCCCCCCCTGCGCGCGGGCCAGCACCCGCGCCGAGTAGATGCCCAGGCCGGTCTTGCCGTCGGTGCCGGGTTCGAAGCGGTCGAAGAAATGCTCGCGCAGCGCGGGTGGCACAGCGCCGGGGTTGCTGATGCGGATGGTCAGTGCGTCCTTCCGTTCGACCGCGATCTCGATCCGTGCGCCGACGGGTGCCGCTTCGCAGGCATTGCGCAGCAGTTTCTCGAAGATGGAGTAGCACAACGTGGCGTCGCCATGCGCCAGCAGCGGCGGGCGCCCTGGGGCTTCATCGGCCAGCACGGCGATGGTGAGTTGGCGCGGCGCGTAGCTCACGCGGTCGATCTCGGCGATGCGGCGCAGCAGGTCCACGATCGGCACCGGCTTGGCGTCGAGCACGAAGCGGCCGGTCTCGATCTTGAACAGCTCGGCCGACAGGTTGATCAGGTTCATCGCGTGCAGGCTGCCCTGCTCGATGGCGCGCAGCACGGCCACCTGGCGATGGCTGAGGTCGCGGTCTTCCAGCAGGGTCTGCAATTGCGTCACCACCGTCGACAGGGGCGACTTGATGTCCTGCCGGATGATCTGTTCCACATCCTCTTGCAGCTGGGCGGTTTCCAGCAGGCGGTCGTAGTGCAATTGCAGGCTTTCGCGCAGCTGCACGCTGTGCAGCAGGTTGTGCAGCCGCAGGCGCAGCAGGCGCGCAGCGGCCGTGCGGTCCAACACGTCCACCGGCCCCAGGGCTTCCAGGCGGCTCACGTCCAGCGGTTGTGCGCTGTCTTCCAGCAGCACGACCGGCGCTTCTTCCGTGCCCGGCAGGGCGCGCAGTTTCTGCAGCAGCGCATAGGGATCCACCGTGGTGCTGGCGCAGTCCAGCACCACCAGGTTGGGGTGTTCCTCGGCGGCTGCGATGTCGAGCAGTTCGGCCGGGAAGGCGGTGACGTGGAGGCGAAAGCCCTGGGCCGGCAGGTTGGCGCACCAGTCGGCATTGGCGTCGGCCAGCACCAGCACCCGCGGCAGCGGGCGGGCGGGTGCTTCAGCCGGCGCGGCAACGGCCTCCGACGCAGCGGTGGCGGACGCGGCGGGGGAGGTGATTGGAGCTGCGGCCTTCGGGGCGCGCGGCGCCGGCGGCGTCCAGGTCATGGCACGCGCGACGCGGGTCTCCAGCAGCGCCTGCGAATAGGGCTTGACCAGCAGCGAGGTGACGCCGGCGGCAATCACTTCGCCCACCCGGTCGCGTTCGGCGGACGAGGTGATCATGATGACCGGCAGGCTGCGCAGCTTGGCGTCGGCCCGGATGGCCTTGAGCAGGTCCAGGCCGTCCATCAGCGGCATGTTCAGGTCGGCGAGCACCACGTCCACCTTGTGCTGGCGCAGCAGTTTCAACCCCTCCAGGCCGTTGTGGGCGGCCAGGATCTTGCCGGCGCCCAACAGGCGCAGCTGGTTGATGGTGACATGGCGCATGGTCTCCAGGTCGTCGACCACGAGGAAGGTCAGGTCATCGATACGGCGTTCGGTCGGCATGAAGCAAGGTGTGGCAATGAAGCGGTGTGGGTGGGCCGGGTATGCGGGCGTCAGCGGCTGGGGGCGGGCGCCTCCAGGATGATCTCCACGCGCCGGTTGGCGGCGCGGCCGGCCGGGGTGTCATTGTCGGCCAAGGGCGCGGTGTCGGCGTAGCCGATGGCTTTCATGCGCGCCGCGGCGATGCCGCGGCTGTGCAGGTGGCGCACCACGCTGCCGGCGCGGCCGGCGGCCAGCTCCCAGTTGGAGGGAAAGCGCACGGTCTGGATCGGCAGGTTGTCGGTATGGCCCTCGACGATGATCTTGTGCGTGCCGGCCTGCTGCAGCACCGGCAGCAACTGGCTGACGACGGCCTGGCCGTCGGGCGTGAGGTCGGCTTCGCCCGAGGCAAACAGGATTTCGCTGCTGATGCGAAAGCTCACCTGGCGGTCGTTGACGACGATGGCGATGTTCTTGCCCAGCGTATCGAGTGGCAGGCCGGCGAACGGGTCCGGCGTCGCGCTGGCGGCCGTGGCCTCCGGGGCGGACGCAGCGCTGGCCGGGGCCTGGGCCGCCGCTTCGGCCTGCGCTGTCGGTGCCGCCTCGGCAGCCTTTTGGGTGGGCTCGACGAAGGCCAGCACCACGACCATGGTCACCAGCAGCAGCGTCATGACGTCGAGGTAGGTGATGAACCAGCCTTCCTCCTCGCGGCTGGGCGTGGGGGCGAGGTGCCAGCGCGCGAAGCTGCCGCGGTGGATCGGGGCCCGCTTCGGTGCGGGCGCGGGCGCAGGGGCTGCGGACGCCTCGCTCATGATTTCGCGCTTTCCTGGCGCTGCTGGCCGGTGCGGTCGGAGAGCTCGTTCTCGTACTCGGCCACGAAGGACTTGAGGGTCTCGCGCATCATCGACGGGCTGCGCTTGGCGCTCATCATGGCCACGCCCTGCATGATCATGTTCATCAGCACCACGCGCTGTTCGGTGCGCCGCTCCAGCTTGACGGCCACCGGCTTGAAGACCAGGTTGGCCAGCAGGATGCCGTAGAAGGTGGTGATGAGTGCCACCGCAAGCTGCGGGCCGATCAGGCTCATGTCACCGGTGCCCAGCACGTCCATCATGCTGACCAGCCCGACCAGGGTGCCGATCATGCCGAAGGCCGGGGCGTAGTTGGCCATGACGCGAAACAGCTCGGCTTCGGCCGCCTCGCGCGCGCGCAGGCGCGAAATGCGCCATTGCAGCAGGTCGAGGATGTCTTCCTCCGGTGCGCGGTCGATCACCATCTGCACGCCGGTGCGCAGGAAGGGGTTGTTGATCTTCACCAGCTCGCGCTCCACCAGCAGCGGGTTGTCCTGCATCCAGATCTTGGCCACGCGCACCAGCTCCTCCAGATCGGTCTGCGCGTACAGGCGCTCGTTGCGCAGCACGGTGCCGATCAGCCCGAAGATGCGGAACACCTCCTTGAGCGGGTAGCTCAGGAAGGTGGCGGCCAGCGTGCCGCCGACCACCAGCAGCAGACTGGGCAGGTCGAGGAAGAGCCGCGGGTCGGCGGTGTTGGTGAAGAGCACCAGCGCCAGCAGCGAGAAGCTGCCGACGATGCCGATCAGGGTGGATGGATTCAAGTCAGGACTCCGGTCGTGTGCTCCCTGGGGGTGATCGGGCTTTTGCGGGCCTGGCATCACGCCAGCCCAAGCCTCTGGTGCCACGGACGCACGACAGGGAACCTGCACGCCACGCCGGTGGGGATCGTGGCGCTATTCTGCGTCAGTTTGTCCTGGCCGGGTGTCGCTTGCGCCAACGTCACCGGCCTGGGCCTCGGCGCTCATATCCGCTCGATCACGTGGTGTGGCACGATGCCCGTGCTGCAGATGGCGTCGTCCCAGTCCAGCGCCGCGCTTACGCCCTGGCCGGTGACCAGCGCGGTGTGCAGGCCGGCGTGGCGGCCGCCCAGCACGTCGGTGTGCAGGGTGTCGCCCACCATCAGCACGCGCTCGCGTGCCACCTGCGGGCCCAGGCGCTGTAGCGCCAGTTCGAAGACACTGCGGTAGGGTTTGCCGAAGCCCAGCGGCTGGCACAGGCCGGCTTGCATCAGCGCGGTGCCGAAGTAGCCCGGCTCGGCGGAAAAGCCGTGCTCGCGCGGAGCGGCCAGGTCGGGGTTGCCCACCAGCACCGGGCGCGGTCGCGCGCGCAGGGCGGCAGCCAGGCGTTGTTGCTGTTCGATGCCCCAGCCTTCGGCCGCGAGCAGGATGAAGCCGTCGGCGCGCTCGAAGGCGTCGCCCGTGCGTGGCGCCTCGGGTGCCAGCGGCAGCATGTGCCCGGGCAGGTCGGACAGGTCGGCATCGGCCGGGGCCATCACGCCCCAGGTCTGCCGCGGCAGGGTGTGCAGGTGCTGGCGCAGGGCCTCGCGGCTGGAGACGATCTCTTGCGGCGCAAAGTCGAAGCCCAGGGCGGCGTACTTGCGCGCCAGTGCCGCCACCGGCACGCTGGCGGCGTTGCTGACGACGGTCACGCGCCGGCCGGCGCGGCGCAGTGCGGCAATGCGCTCGGCGGCGCCGGCGATGGCAGTCTCGCCGATGTTGAGCACACCGAAGGCGTCGAAGAAGAAGGCGTCGTAGGCGTCGGTCAGCGGCCCGAGGTTGGGTACTTGCGCATAGCGGGACGGGAAGGTGGCGGTCGGCAGCAGTGGGCGCAGCGCTTCGTAAGCCTGCAGCAGCGCAGGCGCGGTCAGGGGAGGCAGCATGGGAGCTATCGTATGGGATCAGTGTGACGGTTTGGCGGCTTCTCCGACCGCCACCCGCGTCAGCGCGGCCTGCGCCGTCAGCCAGGCGCAGAAGGCCTGCACCTCCGGCCGGGCCTGGCTGTGCGGGGCGACGATGAGCCAGTAGCTCATGGGCGAGCCCAGGCGCATGCCGGGCAGCACTTCCACCAGGTCGCCGGTGGCCAGGCTGTCGGCCACCAGCGGCAGGCGCACCAGCGCCACGCCTTGGCCGGCCAACGCGGCCTGCGCAATCTGGTAGGCGTAGCCGAAGTAGAGCCAGCGCTTGGGCTCCAGCTTCTTCAGACGGTGCACATGCAGCCAGTGGCGCCAGGTCAGCCAGGTCATGGGTTGGCTGTGCTGGGCCTCGTTGGCCTCGATCAGCGCACAGTGCGCCAGGTCTTCGCCGCGTTGCACGGCATGGTTCTTCAGCAACCAGGGGCTGGCCACGGGCGTGAGCTGCTCGTCGAACAGGTGCACCGCGTGCGCCGGCACGTTGCCCGGCTGGGTGTAGCGCAGCACCAGGTCCACGTCGGCGGTGTCCAGGTCCACCAGCGCATCGGAGGCGTCGATGCGGATGTCGATGTCCGGGTGCTGGCTCTGGAACGCTTCCAGTCGCGGGATGAGCCACATGGAGGCAAACGAGGCCCAGGTGCTGATGGCCACGCTCTTGCGCCCGGCGCTGCGGCGGATCTGGCGCACCGCGCTGTCGATCCGCTCCAGCGAGGGCAGTACGGCCTGCAGCAGCTGCGCACCGGCGGCGGTGAGCTCCACCGCGCGCGTGTGGCGCAAGAAGAGGCTGACGCCGATCTCGTCTTCCAGTGCCTGGATCTGCCGGCTTACCGCGCTTTGCGTCAGCGCCAGTTCGTCCGCCGCCGCGCGGAAGTTCAGGTGCCGCGCCACGGCGGCGAAGCTGCGCAGCTGGCCCACATCGAGCGGGCGGGTGCGCAACGTCAGGTCAGGTTTGTGCATGGCAGGAGGCAAGCAGAGGGCGGTCGAATTGATGCGTTTTTTGCATCAATAGCCTAACGCGATTTCATTGGACGGCCAAGCGGGATTTTCTGATGATGCGTTGCCCAGCAACACTCAGGGAGAAATTTCATGGTGTCGGTGTGCGATTCCCATTTGCATCAATCCTTCCATGCGGCCGGACTGGCGGGCAGCTGGCAGCTGGCGCCCGGCCGGGCGCTCAGCCTGCGCCCGCGGACCGAGGGCACGCTGCGCATCCTGGCCGGCCCGGCGTGGGTGACGCGGGACGAGCGGCCGCGCGGCCACAACGCCGAGTCGGGCGCCCATGTGCTGCGGGCCGGGCAGACGATGGTGGTGCGCGCCGGCAGCCACCTGGTGTTCGAGTCCATGGACCAGGACCCGATCCACTTCGACTGGCAGCCGCACGAGGTGCCGCGCCTGGCGTCGGGCGTGCGCTGGCAGCAGGCCGTGGTGCAGCCGCTGCGCGACCTGCGGCGCGGCGCCTGGCTCACGCTCACCGCATCAGCGCGCCTGTTGTGGGGGTTGGTGGGTTATGCCGACCATCTGGTGGCCGGGCGCGGGCGGGTCATGTCGTCGCACGAGGTGAGCCCGCCCTGACAGGCGGCGCTGCGGCGACTCAAGAGCCGGCGGCCTTGCGCAGCCGGTAGGCAAACTGCCGCACCGTCAGGCCCAGGGCCTGGGCCGCGCGCGACTGGTTGCCGCGGTGCAGGGCCAGCACCTGCTGCAGCTCCTGCAGCGTGTGCGAGTCGGCCGGCAGGTAGTTGCGCACCAGCGGGGCGCCGGTTGGTGCGTCGCTGGCGGCCATCGGGCGCGGCCGTTCCGGCGCGACGCTGGCTTCGGCAGGGCCGCGCGGCAGGAAGCGCTCCAGTGCGGCGGCCGAGACCTGGAGGCTGTCGGTCAGCAGCACCAGCCGCTCGATGACGTTGCCCAGTTCGCGGATGTTGCCGGGCCAAGGGTGGGCCTCCAGCCGGGCCAGCGCCGCCGGCGTGAGGTGGACGTTGCGCTGGTTGGCCTGGTTGGCCCGGTTGACGAAGTGCAGCGCCAGGGTGCGGATGTCCTCGCGCCGCTCCCGCAGCGCGGGCAGGCGGATGGGCACCACGCTGATGCGGTAGTACAGGTCCTGCCGGAAACTGCCGCGTGCCACCGCGCTCTCCAGGTCGCGGTGGGTCGCTGTGACCAGCCGCACGTCCACCTTGATTTCGCGCTTGCCGCCCAGCCGCACCACCGTGCCTTCCTGCAGCGTGCGCAGCAGCTTGGTCTGCATGGCCAGCGGCATGTCGCCGATCTCGTCGAGGAAGATGGTGCCGCCATCGGCCTGCTCGAACCAGCCGGCCCGCGGGCTGCTGGCACCGGTGAAGGCGCCGCGCTCGTAGCCGAACAGCTCGGATTCCAGCAGCGAGTCGGGGATGGCGGCGCAGTTGACCTTGATGAAGGGCGCGTCGCGCCGCGGGCTCGACAGGTGCAGGGCGCGCGCGAACAGTTCCTTGCCGGTGCCCGATTCACCCAGTAGCAGCACGCTGGCTTGCGAGGGCGCCACGCGCTCCAGCTCATGCAGCGCCTGCAGCAGCACCGAGGAGCTGCCGAGGATGCCGTAGCGTACGGCAGCCGCATCCAGGGCCTGCGTCAGCAGCGCGTTGCGCGCCTCCAGCTCGCGCGTCTTTTCCTGCAGCAGGTCGTGCAGCTGCAGGATCTGCCCGGCCAGCGTGGCCAGGATCTGCAGCAGCGCCATGTCGTCATTCAGGTGGCG
>CALRMF020000134.1:0-7792 GCA_943369035.1 Curvibacter sp. AEP1-3 | reverse complement strand
CAGACGACGCGTCATCAGGCGGGCGTAGAAGTCGGGCCACAGGCGCGTCAGCCACCACGCGGCATGGGCCGTGAAGCCGTGGCGCAACAGCCGGCGCCGCCGCACGGCCGCCTGCATGATGGCCTGCGCCACCTCGTCCGGGGTGGCCTGGCGGCCGGTCGTCAGGCGCGGCTGCGCCGCGGGTTGCCCGTCGCCGCCCAGGGCAGCGCGATCAATGCCGGTGTCGATGAAAGCCGGGCAGACCAACAGCACCTCCATCCCGTCACCGGCCACCTCTGCACGCAGGCTGTCGAAAAAGCCGTGCAAGGCGTGCTTGCTCGCGGCGTAGCCGGTTCGGCCGATCAGCGGCGAGAAGCCCGCCACGCTGGAGACGACGACCACCAGCCCGCGCTGCGCGCGCAGGTCCGTCAGCGCCGCCTGGGTGCAATGCACGGCGCCGAAGAAATTCACATCCATCACGCGATGAATGACATCCAGGCGGGTCTCGGCCAGCGCGCTGCGATGGGCGATGCCTGCGTTGTTGACCAGCACATCCACCGGCCCCAGCGCTGCGCGCACGCAGCGCAACGCCGCTTCGCAGGCTGCCGCGTCGGTTACATCGCAGGTCTGGTGATGCACGGCAAGGCCTGCGGCTTGCATCTCGCCCGCCAGACGCTGGAGACCGGTGGCGTCGCGGTCCAGCGCGGCCACCCGGGCGCCTGCTGCGGCAAAGCGCAGGCACAGGCTGCGCCCCAGGCCGCCGGCTGCACCGGTGACCACCACGACCTGGTCGCGAAAGCTGCGCTGGCTCATGCGGAGACCTTGGCCTTGGGCGGGCGGTGGCTCACGGCAGCTGCCCCTGGCGCGCCCTGCGATACAGATCGAAGACCTGGGACGATGTCAGCCGCGGTACATAGCCGAAGACTGTCTTGAGCCGGGTGTTCAACAGCACCGGACGGTAGCGCAGGAAATCCAGCTGCTCGGGGCCGTACTGCGTCAGCCCCAGGGGTTTGAGCAATGCCAGCGCGCCCTTGAGCATCCAGGCCGGCAGTACCAGCCGGCGCTTGCCCAGACGCTGCGCGATCTCGCGCAACGTGAGGGCACCGTCCCCCGCCACGTTGTAGATGCCTGCAGGTCCTTCACCGATGGCGCGGACCATGATCGCCACCACATCCTGGTCCCAGATGAAGACGAAGGGGCTCTCTGCGCCGGCGATGGCCAGCAGGCGAGGTTTCTCGAACAGATCGGTGATCTGGTTGCGCACCGTCTCACCCAGGATGGTGCCGATGCGCAGGACGACCTGCGCCAGTTGGGGGTGTTGCACGCGGTACTCGGCCAGCAGTTCCTCCACCAGACGCTTGTGGTGCGCGTAGGGAAACACCGCGTTGCCACGCACCGGCATGTCCTCGGTCAGCCAGGCGGGGTTGTCGGCGTGGTAGCCATAGGCGGCACCGCTGGACGAGACGACGATGCGGCCAACCCCGTGGCGCACGCAGGCCTGCAGCACGTTGCGCGTGCCGTTGACGTCCACGTCGTATTCCAGCGCGCGGTTGCTTCTCCGACCGGGGGTGACGATGGCCGCAAGGTGCACCACCGTGTCGATGCGATGGCGGGCGATCAGCTCGCCCAGTTCCTGCGAACGGATGTCGCCGCTGGCGTAGTCGACGCCCGGCAGGGCCTCGGTCGGTGCATGCAGGTCATGGGCCAACACCAGCTCAGGCCTCTGGCCCGCGGGCAGTTCGGACAGCCGCTGGACCACCTGGCGCCCGAGGTAGCCGCCAGCGCCCGTCACCAGCACGCGCTGGCTCGTCATGCCTGCGTCTCCTGCGGAGCGCGACGCTTCCAGTACATCGCCAGCGTCAGCCCGGCCACGATGTGCCAGATGCCCCACCAGGCGGTGACGATGGCCATGCCCCCCAGGCCGTTGAAGAAATTGAAGATCAGGATCAGGCCCAGCCCCGAGTTCTGGATACCCATCTCGAAGGTGATGGCCCGGCGGTCGCGCTCGGGCAGGCGCAGGGCGGCCGACAGGGTGTAGCCGCTCACCAGCGCCAGCAGGTTGTGGATGAAGACCACCAGCAGCACGTACTGGATGTAGTCGAGGAAGTGCCGGAAGTTGGCCGCCAGCGCACCGACGATGAAACCCACCAGCACCAGCATCGAGAGGATCTTCATGGGTTTGCGGATGCGCAGCGCAAAGTCCGGGTGGCGCCGAGCCACCCACATGCCCGCCACGAGGGGAACGCCGAGCAGCAGCACGATGACCTCCAGCATCTCCCACGGACTCATGGCGACCTGGCGCATGAGGCCACTGGTGACCGGATGCAGGGTACCCCAGAAGGTGAAGTTCAGCGGCGTCATGACCAGCGCCACCACCGTGGACAGGGCGCTCACGCTCACCGACAGCGCCGTGTTGCCTCTGGACAGATGAACCAGGAAGTTCGAGATGTGCCCGGCCGGGCAGGATGAAACCAGGATCATGCCCAGCGCGATGCTGGGGACGGGGTTCAGGATCCAGACCAGCACATAGGTCATGGCCGGGAACAGGATGTGATGGCCGATCAGGCCCAGCGCCAGCGCACGCGGTGTACGCAGCGCCGCCTTGAAGTCGTCTACCTTCAGCTCCAGCGCCACCCCGAACATCACCAGCCCCAGCACCGCGTTGAGCAGGGTCAGGGTTTGCGGGTTGAAGCTGAGCTGCACCTGGTCGATGGGTGCCATGGTCTGTCTCCTGTGGTTGGCGATCTGCCTGCGTGGGCGTCGGCCTCTTCTTGGTGGCGGCAACTTTAGGGCAAACTCGCGTTCGCGTCCCGTGTCGTTCGGGACAGGAAACCATCAATTCGGGACACCGCACTGCAACATGACTGTCGAGCACAGTGTCACGGCCCGCTTCAGCCAGGCCATCGTCGAAGCCGCCCAGCGGCAGGGAATCGCCCTGCCCGACACGCTGCGTGACGCCTTGTCCGGCCAGGTCCGGGTGTCGATGGCGCAGCAAGATGCGCTGTGGTCGCTCTTTGTCGGTGCCGGCGCGGACCCGTTGGCCGCCTTGCGCCTGGGCACCGACCTGCAGGCCGGACACCTGGACATCGTCGGCATGCTGCTGCTGAGTTGCGACACGCTGGGCGACGGGCTGGAGGTACTCTCCGAGTACGCGCCCATCATCGGCGACAACGCGCGCTTTGAGGTGGCGCGCGAGGGGCGACGTATCCTGTTGCGCTACCTGCCCGACTATGCGGTGTGCCGCGAACAGCGGGTGGAGGCGGCCTTGGGTTGCGTGCTCAGCCTCGCGCGCTGGATGACCAGCGGCCGCTTCCAGCCGGACGAGGTGTGGTTCGCCCATGCACCTCGGGCCGAGGTAGCTGCCTACGAGGCCTTGCTGGGCTGCGCCGCGCGCTTCGGCCAAGGCGGCAACGGCGTCATGATGGACCCGTCAATGCTCGACTGTGGCCTGATCCAGGCCGGCAGCCAATTGCATGCGCACCTGCGCCTGCTGGCCGACGAGATGCTGGCGTCACTTCAGCAGGGCAGCGTTTCTGCCCGCGTGCAGCAGCTCATCCGGCAGTACCCGCGCTGGGGCAAGGAACGCATTGGCGAGCAACTCGGCATGAGCGGCCGCCACCTCAACCGCAAGCTGGCGGCCGAGGCCATTTCCTTCAAGGGTCTGCGCGAGGTGGTATTGCACGAAATGGCCGTGCAGGCGCTCAAGGCAGGCCAGAGCGTGGCATCGGTGAGCGATCGGCTCGGTTTCTCCGACGAGAATGCCTTTGCGCGGGCATTCCGCCGCTGGCGTGGCGAGACGCCGGCGCAGTTCGCGCGTGGCGAACGTTAGGGCCTGTTCGTACTGGTGAACTTGGCGTGAACAGGCCCTGGGGGCTCCTCACGCGGGAAGGCTTTTCGCAGCGTCGATGCACTGCGCCAGCACGTCCCTGGCGCCGATCTGGTTCGCCAGCAGCAGGATCAGCCGGGCGTTGAGCAGCTCCGACTGTTCGCGGCTCAGGCCGGCATGGGCATCCAGCAGCTGTTCGTAGAACAGGTCGGCATCCTGGAAATGCAGGGTGGTCTTCATCGTGTACTCCTCAGGATTTCAGGCCCAGGGCCTGTTCGATGGCCTGGATCAGGTCGGCGTCCACGCTCTCACCGGTGGCGGCGAGATACCCGTCTGGCCGTACCAGGGCCCAGGCGTGGCCGAACACATGGCAGGCGCCCTGCAGGTGGCCCTGCGGGTCACGCACGTGTTCACGCGCTTGCGGCTGCGTGTCGGGGCCGACCACCTGCACGCAGCGCACCGGCGCCTGGCCAGCCAACTGACGCAGGCGCTGTGCGGCGGCATGGGACATGTCCCCGAACACCAGCACCAGCAGGTCGCCGTCGGCCCACTCGATCAGGTCGTTGACGGCGCCAAGGCTGTTGTCGGCCCAGCGGAAGGTCACGTTCTGAACCGACAGACCGCCACTGCGGTCGCAGACGCTGGACCTCGTGTAGTTGTTGGCCATGGCCATGCGCCCGGTGTTGATCAGCGGGCGTGCGAACGGGTACTGGCGCGCCAGGCTGATGGCGGCGTTGCGGAAGGTGCGCTCCATGCCATCGGCCGGCCGCAGGAAACGCGCCGTGCGGTTGGTCACCATCACGTTCTGCGCTGCGGCCTCGTGCCGTTCCTCGTGGTAGCTGTCCAGCAGGCTGGCCGGCGCGCGGCCTCGGAGGACGGCGGCCAGCTTCCAGGCCAGATTGTCGGCATCGGCCACACCGGTATTGCCGCCGCGTGCGCCGAAAGGGCTGACGATCTTGGCCGTATCGCCCATGAAAAACACGCTGCCGATGCGCAGCCGGTCCAGGCACTGGCTGCGGTAGGCGTAGGGGCCGACCCAGACGATCTCCGCCTCGGCCTCCACCTCGGGACCGAACTGCTGGCGCAGCCGCTCGCGCACCACGTCCTCACGGCTCACATATTCGGGGTCCGCGTTGGGCTCCATCTGGTAGTCGATGCGCCAGACGTCGTCGGCCATCAGGTGCTGCCAGACGGCGCGGTTGCCGTTGAAGGGCGCCTCGATCCAGGTGTGACGCTCCTTGGGCGGGTGGTTCTTGAAGCGCACGTCGGCGATGCACCAACGGTCGTCACCGCGGCGCGAAGTCATGGTGGCGCCGGTCCAGCCATGGAACGGCGTGTGCGAACCCGTGGCGTCGATCACATGCTCGGCCTCCAGCGCGTAGCTGCCGGCCGGCGTGTCCACGACCAGCGTGGCGTAGCCCGTGTGCTGCTGGAAACCCGTCACACGCGACTTCCAGCGCAGGTCCACATGGCCCAGGCCGTAGATGCGCTCGACCAGATAACCCTCGATGTAGAACTGCTGGATGTTGATGAAGGGCGGCTGGGCCGAGAGGCCGAAGTTGCTCTGCTGGCGCAGGTCGAAGGAATAGACCTCGTCCTGGCCAGCGAAGGTGCGCCCCACGCTCCACTGGATACCCTTGGCGGCGATGCGCTCGTAGATGCCCAGCCGCTGGAAGATCTCCAGCGACTTCTGCGTGTAGCAGATGCCGCGCGAGGAGGCACCCTTGACGCCCACGGTGTTGTCTTCGTCCAGCAGTACCGCCGGCACGCCCAGCTTGGCCAGACAGCAGGCCATGGTCAGGCCGGTGATGCCGGCGCCGACGATGACCACGGGTTGGCGCAGCACCTCGCCGCGCTTGAGTTCGGGCGGTTCGACGAACGGGTACTCGGGCAGTTCGTAGCCCGAGCCCTGGGTGAATTCATAGCCGTTGGTGTAGGCGGCGTCGCGCCAGGCGGTGCTCATGCGGTGCCACCTTTCTGTGTTGCGGCGCGGGCGGCCACCTCCGGTCGGTCGTTCTGCTGCGGCTTGAGCGGCGCCGCCACCTTGCCGGCGGCGCGGTCCTGTCGCCACTGCGCCTTGCGCGCCGTCCATTCGTTCAGGCGGGCATGGGCGGTTGTGCTTTCCTTGAGCATCTGGAATTCGTCGGCGACCTGGGCCGACAGCTCCAGGCGCACGCCATTGGGGTCGAAGAAATAGATGCTCTTGAAGATGTGGTGGTCGGTGATGCCGATCACCTCGATGCCGTGCGCCTGCAGCCGCGCCTTCATGGCTTCCAGCTCCGCCAGTGAGTTGAGCCGGAAGGCAATGTGGTTCACCCACAGTGGCGTGTTGGGACTGGGTGCTGCGGCCTCGTCGTCGCCCAGGTCGAAGAAGGCGATGAAGGAGCCGTCCTGCAGGCGGAAGAAGAAGTGCGTGTAGGGGCAGTACTCGCCCGTGCTGGGCACGTAGTCGCTCTGGATGATGTGGTACAGCGGCAAGCCCAGGATGTCTTCGTAGAAGTGGCGCGTTTCCTCGGCGTCGCGGGCGCGGTAGGCGTAGTGGTGCAGCTGCTGGATCGGGGCCGGCGGCGGCAGGCTGGCCGGTGTCGTGGTGCTCGTCATGTTGTCTCCTCGCGTGTCGATTCACCCATGCGAAACCAGTTTACCGTACCGTAATCCGGGGTGGCCATGGCGGGCGACTGGCGCTGGACTCCGTTAATTGCTGAGAATGACTATCAATAACAGCGATCAATAGACGTCGGCAATTCACTGCATTGAAACTGCCTATTAGACCGATAGCGGCAAGGCCATTAGTCTGTGCAAGTCTTTGATCCTGTGTGTTCAAGGCAAGTGCGTCAGATCTTCAACTTGATTAGGAGATAACCATGGCAGCTCTCAAAGGCTCCAAGACGGAGCAGTGTCTGAAAGAGGCGTTTGCTGGCGAGTCCCAGGCCAACCGCCGCTACCTTTATTTCGCGAACAAGGCCGACGTGGAAGGCCAGAACGATGTGGCAGCGCTGTTCCGCTCCACTGCGGAAGGTGAGACCGGCCATGCCCACGGCCATCTGGAGTTCTTGGAGCAATCGGGCGACCCGGCGACCGGCCTGCCCATCGGCTCCACCCGCGACAACCTGAAGTCTGCCGTGGCCGGCGAGACCCATGAGTACACCGACATGTACCCCGGCATGGCCAAGACGGCGCGTGAGGAGGGCTTCGACGAGATCGCCGATTGGTTTGAGACCCTGGCGAAAGCCGAGCGTTCCCACGCCAATCGCTATGCAAAGGCCCTGGCTGAACTCGTTGACTGAGCGGTGACCGCTCTTCGCCACGCCAGCCGGCGTGGCGGTTTTTCAAAGAGGCTTCACCCGGAGGCTTCTTCGTAAAACGCCCAACGACAACGAGACAAAGGACCGACCATGGCACGCGAAGGCAGCTTGGAAGCGCCCACCCGGCACCCGATCGACTGGAAAAATCCCGCGTTCTACGACGAGGCGGCGACCTTCAAGGAGTTGGAGCGCATCTTCGACATCTGCCATGGCTGCCGCCGCTGCGTGAGCCTGTGCGGCTCCTTCCCCACCTTGTTTGACCTGGTGGACGAGAGCGAGACCATGGAGGTCGACGGTGTCAAGAAAGAGGACTACTGGAAGGTGGTCGACCAGTGCTACCTGTGCGACCTGTGCTACCTCACCAAGTGCCCCTACGTGCCGCCGCACGAATGGAACCTGGACTTTCCGCACACCATGCTGCGCGCCAAGGCCATCAAGTTCAAGAAGGGTGAGGTCGGCACCGGCGAGAAGTTCCTCGCCTCCACCGATGTGCACGGCTCCTTTGCCGGCATTCCCATCGTGGTGCAGGCGGTCAATGCGGTGAACAAGACCAAGGTCGCGCGCGGTGCCATGGAGAACCTGCTGGGTGTGGACAAGGATGCCTGGTTGCCGGCACTGGCGACAAGGAAGTTCCGCTCCGGCGCGGCCGACAGCCAGCCTTGGCCCGTGAAGGACGGCGAGA
>CALRMF020000133.1:0-7895 GCA_943369035.1 Curvibacter sp. AEP1-3 | reverse complement strand
TGGCTCCGGATGTCGTCCAGGTCAGCCTGGGCCGCGCTGGCAGCGCGTTCGGCGGTCAATGTGCGCAGCGCGCGCTTGTTGCCACGCTCCCAGGTCCAGTCCAGGCCCAAGGACTTGTCCACGCGCTTCTCGGCCAGGAAGTGGCCTTCGCCGATGCCGTTCTCCGCGTCCATCTGGCCCAGTTTGGCCGTCAGTACCGGCAGCGGCGCGCGGTCGGCGCTGAGCACGTCGGCCCGCGCGGCCGCTAGCGCGTTGCGCGCCAGCGCCACGTCGAGGTTGCTGCGGGCGGCCTGCAAGGCCTGCCGCAGCGACAGCGCGGCGCCGGCCGGTGACTGGGCCAGGCCCGGCAGCGCCAGCAGCAAGGCCGCCAGGAGAGGGAACTGTCGTATGCTCATCGCGCGATTGTCAAAAGCGGCGGCTGACCAAGGCCTGACCTGCCGGGGCGGGACAATGCGAAGCAAGACGAAAGACGCCTTTGCGAGGAAAGCACGCCATGAGAATCCTGCTGGTCGAAGACGACACTGTTCTGAGCGATGTGATGCTGCACAGCCTGTGCGATGCCGGCCATCGGGTCGACGTGGCGCAGACGCTGGAGCAGGCACGTCACTACTGGCAGGTGCAGCCTTTCGACGCCGTGTTGCTGGACCTCAATCTGCCGCGCAGCGGGCAGGCGGGCGCGGCGCAGGCCAGTGGCCTGGAGGTGCTGCGGGAGGCGCGTGCCCGGGGTGACCGCACGCCGGTGCTCATCCTGACGGCGCGCAACCGCACCGATGAACGCATCGCCGGCCTGGATGCCGGCGCCGACGACTATCTGGGCAAGCCCTTCGAGCTAGCCGAGGTCGAGGCGCGGCTGCGTGCGCTGGTGCGGCGCAGCCTGGGGACCGACGACCAGGCCGAGGTCGGGCGTCTGTCGCTCGACCGCCGCGCGCGGCGCTTTGCCCTGGGCGGGCAGACGCTGGAGCTGCCGGCGCGTGAGTTCGAGGTGCTGTGGGAGCTGATGACGCCGCCGGGAAGGGTGGTGAGCAAGCGGACTTTGTCCGACAAGCTGTCCGGCTTCGACGAGGCGCTGGGCGATAACGCGCTGGAGGCCTTCATCTCGCGCCTGCGCAAGAAGCTGGCTGGCAGCGGCGCCGGCATCCGGACCTTGCGCGGGCTGGGCTATGCGCTGGAGGCGATGCCGGGAGAGTCGACATGACGGTGCCGGAAGGCCAGGCGACGGCGACACCCAGGCCCTCGTTGCGGGCGCAGCTGGTGCGCCATGTGCTGGTGCCGCTGGGCCTGACGTGGCTGGTGGGCACCACGGTGGTGGTGGCAGTGGCCTATTACTATGCGCAGAAGGCCTTCGACCGCGCCTTGCTCGATGATGCCTATGCGCTGGCGGCGCGCGTGAAGGCCGACGGGCAGGTGTTGACTTTCGAGCTGTCGCGCGGCGAGGTCAGCGCGGTGTTGTTCGACCAGAGTGAACAGATGTTCTTTGCCGTGCTGCGCGCCGACGGGTCGGTGCTGGCCGGCCATCCGGGCCTGCGTGCTCCGCTGCCGGACGACGAGGCGAGCAGTCGTTTCTCCGACATCTACTACCACGGCCAGCCCCTGCGCAGCGTGGTGTTGCGGCGTCGTGAGTCCATGGGCTTCGATGTTGTCGTGGCCCAGACCCGGGGCAGCCGCAACGCGCTGCTGCACAAGGTGCTTTCGTATTCCGTGGTGCCGCAATTCGTGCTGCTGGCGGGGTTGGCGTTCTGGCTGCGTCGCGCCATCGGGCGGGAACTGCAGCCCCTGAGCGCGTTGCAGCGCTCGGTAGACCAGCGCCATGCCCTGGACCTGACGCCGGTTTCGGTGGACGCCAGCACGCGTGATATCGAGCACCTGTCCGCCGCCCTCAATGCCCTGCTGGCCCGGGTGAGCCACAGCATGCAGGCGCAGCGCGAGTTCTCCGGCAACGTGGCGCACGAGCTGCGTACGCCGCTGGCCGGCATCCGGGCCTTGGCCGAGTACGGGCTGGCGCAGACGGAGCCCCGGGTCTGGCGCGAACAGTTGCAGCGCATTGTGGCGAGCGAAGCGCGCGCCAGCCGTCTGGTGGAGCAGTTGCTCGCGCTGGCGATGGCCGACGAGGCGGACACGGCCGTGCAGATCGAGCCGGTGGCGCTGGACGCGGTGGTTCGCGAAACGGTGTTGCGCTACCTGCCGCGCGCCGATGCCGCCGGCGTGGACCTGGGCGTTCAGGGGCTGGAGGAGCCCGTGTGGGTGCTGGGCAGCGTGGCGCTGATTGAAGGCGTGCTGGGCAACCTGCTCGACAACGCGCTGCGCTATGGCCGGGCACCGCAGGGGCAGCCCAGCACGGTCACCGTGACGCTGGTGCACGAGGATGGCGCGGTCCGGCTGTCGGTGATCGACAACGGTGCGGGCCTGACACCGGCGCAGCGCGAAGAAGTGCTGCAACGTGGCGCCAGGGGCTTGCATGCTGGAAGGGTGGGCGAGGGAGCGGGTCTGGGTCTGGCGATCGTGAGCCGATTCGTGGCGCTGATGCACGCAACCTTCGTGCTGGATCCAGCCCCCACCGGCGCGGGCCTCTGCGCCAGCGTGACCTTCCGTACGACGGCCTGACACGCCAGACGGATGCGCTGCTGTCGCCGTTCAGTCATCCGGGCTGCCTAGAATGGTGCGATGCGGAATGTGATCTTTGCCCTGGCCTTGGCGCTGGCGGGCGCTGCGGCCTGGGCGGCACGCCCCTTCGTGACCGACGATGCCCGCCTGACCAACGCGGGCAGCTGCCAACTGGAGACCTGGCTGCGCGCCTACCCTGACAGCACCGAGTTCTGGGCCCTGCCGGCCTGCAATCCGACCGGCAACCTGGAGCTGACGCTCGGCGGTGGCCAGGCGCGGCTGGAGGGCGGCGTGAACACCGAGGACTATGTGTTCCAGCTCAAAACCCTGTTCCGTCCCCTGCAGACCAATGGTTGGGGTTGGGGCCTGGCGGTGGGCACGGTGCAACACCCGGACATCCACCCCGGCCCCAATCAGCTCGGCAACACCTATGCCTATGTACCGCTGTCGCGCTCGTTCGTTGATGACCGCGCCATCGTGCACATCAATCTGGGCTGGCTGCGCCAACGCGACTCCGGGCGTGAGTCCACGACCTGGGGCCTGGGGGGCGAGTTCTACCCGGTCTCACCCCGGCTGGCGGTGATTGCGGAGACTTTTGGCGACGATCGTAACAAGCCCTGGTGGCAGACCGGTCTGCGCTGGTCGCTGGTGCCCAATCTGCTGCAGATCGATGCCACCATCGGCCAGCAGGCTGGCGGTGCGCGCGCGGGACAGTGGCTGTCCTTCGGCTTGCGCTGGACACCGTAATCGTCGATAAAGTCGCCAGCCTGACGCTTTCCCCACTTCATCATGCCTAGCCCGCTCCTCCGTTTCAGTGCTGTTGTGGTTGCCCTGACCCTGACCGCAGCCACCCGAGCCCAGACCACGGCCGCACTCAAGAGCGGCGAGCAGGTCTACCGGGAAACCTGCATGGCATGTCACGGAACCGGCGTTGCCCAGGCCCCGCGCACCGGCGACCGCAAGGCCTGGGCCAAGTTGATCGCCGAAGGCCAGGCCGTGCTGACGTCCCACGCCTGGGTCGGCGTGCGCGGCATGCCGCCCAAGGGCGGCAATCCGGATCTGAGCCTGGAGGAGTTTTCCCGTGCCGTGGCCTGGCTGGCCCGTGAAGCCGGCGGCAACTGGCAGGACCCGGATGCAGCCATGCTTCGGCGCATCCAGGCGGAGGAAAAAAAGCGTCTGGCGGCGCGGACGCGCGCGGCCGTCGCGAAATAGTGCCCGGCGTCGCCATCCAATCCAGCGGCGCTCAGACGTTGCGGCGGTTCACCCGTTGTGACGGGCATGTCTTAAGCGGCGCATAAGGCGGATCAGCTAGAGTTTGCGCACTGCCGTGAGTCGTCGGCTTACAACTGTTTCAACCATGTCTATTTCTGCCCGTCGTACTGTCGCACGTGCTGGTCTGGTGTCCTGCATGGCGGGCCTGTGCGGGCTGGTCCTGGCCCAGGCCTTGCCGCCACAGATTTCCTGGAACCGCAAGCTGGATGCCGGGGCCGGGGTTGCCACCGTCGTCGTGCAGGCGCGGCCAGCCACGGCAGCGAGCCTGGTGCTGCAGGGCACGGTGGTATTGCCGGCCCAGCAGAGCGACATCGTCAGCATGCCGCTGGCCGGGGTGGTGCAGAGCGTGCTGGTGGCGCCGATGCAGGCGGTGCGGGCCGGCCAGCCGGTGGCGCGCATCCTCAGCCCGGAGCTGGCGCAGTGGCAACGGGAATGGTTGCTGGCCGAAACCCAGGCCCGGCTGGCGCAGGGCAAGGCGCAACGCGACGAGCAGCTGTTCGCCGACGGCATCGTCTCTGAGCACCGGCGCAACGAGTCGCGCGCCCAGGCGGAAATGGCGTTGCTGTCGGCGCGTGAACGTCGTCAGGCGCTGCGCCTGGCGGGTGTCAGCGAGGCGGCGCTGGCCCAAGGCCAGGCGCAGTCCGGCCTGTCGCCGCAGCTCACGCTGGTGGCGCCGGTGGCGGGCACCGTGCTGGAGCAGCTGGCCGTGCCGGGCCAGCGGCTGGAGGCCGGCAGCCCGGTGGCGCAGATCGCGCGTGCTGGCCGCCTGGCCATCGAGTTGCAGGCCTCGCGCGAGCAGGCGCAGGGCCTGCGGGCGGGCGATGCGCTGCAGGTCGACGGCTGCAAGACACCGGCGCGCATCACGGCACTGTCGCCACAGCTCAGCAGTGCAACCCAGGGCGTGCAGTTGCGCGCCGAGCTGACGGGTCGCGAGGACTGCCTGCGCATCAACCAGTTCGTGCAGCTGCGCGCCCAGGCCCCGGCCGGCGGCGCTGCCGTGTTCAGTCTGCCGGCCGCAGCCGTGGTGCAGCAGGGTGGCCGGCACTATGTCTTCGTGCGCACCGCCCAGGGCTTCAAGGCCGCGCCGGTGAGCCTGGGGACCGGCGGCGGCAGCGAGTTGAGCATCACCGCCGGCCTGCAGGCCGGTGACGAGGTGGCGGTCAAGGGGGTGGCGGCCATCAAGGGCGCCTGGCTCGGTCTCGGCGCCGAGGGCCAGTGATGCTGTCGCGCCTGATCGCTTTTGCGTTGTCGCAGCGCCTGCTGATGCTGGTGCTGACGCTGGGTCTGGTGGCGGCCGGTGCGGTCGCCTTTCGTGACCTGCCGATCGACGCCTTTCCCGACGTCTCCTCCACCCAGGTCAAGATCATCCTGAAGGCGCCGGGCATGACGCCGGCCGAGGTCGAGTCGCGCGTGGTGATTCCGATCGAGCAGGAACTGCTGGGCCTGCCGCACCAGACCATCCTGCGTTCGCAGAGCAAGTACGCCATTGCCGACATCACGCTGGACTTTGCCGACGGTACCGACATCTACTGGGCGCGCCAGCAGGTCAGCGAGCGTCTCAGCGGCGTGATGGACCAGCTGCCCGCGGGCCTGTCCGGCGGGCTGGCGCCCATCACCACGCCGCTGGGCGAAATGTTCATGTTCACGCTGGAAGGGCCGGCTTCGCTGAGGGACAAACGCACCCTGCTCGACACCTTGATCCGGCCGCAGCTGCGCGGCATCCCCGGGGTGGCCGATATCAACTCGCTGGGCGGCCATGCGCGCGCGTTCGAGGTGGTGCCGGACGTGACAGCGCTGGCGGCACGCCGCGTGTCGCTCGAGCAGTTGCGCGCCGCCTTGGCCAGCAACAACCGCAACGACGGTGCCGGCCGCCTCAGCCAGGGCGAGGAGTCGCTGCTGGTGCGCAGCGACGGCAGCATCAACACGCTGGAGGACGTGCGGGCCATCGCCGTGCTCGAGCGCGGCGGCCAGGCGGTGCGCGTGGGCGACGTGGCCGAGGTGCGTCTGGGCAGCCTGACGCGCTATGGCGCCGTCAGCCAGGACGGACGCGAGGAAACGGTCCAGGGTCTGGTGCTGGGCCTGCGTGGCGCCAACGCCCAGAAGGTTGTGCGCGACGTCAAGGCGCGCCTGGAGATGATCGGCAAGACCTTGCCGGCGGGGATCACGATCCGGCCTTTCTACGACCGCGGGCATCTGGTCGAGCGCGCGGTCAACACCGTGGCCAAGGCGCTGATGGAGGCCATCGTGCTGGTGCTGGTGCTGCTCTTGCTCTTTCTCGGCAATGTGCGCGCCGCGCTGGTGGTGGCGCTGATCCTGCCGCTGTCGGCCCTGGGCACCTTCATCCTGATGCGCCAGTTCAACCTGTCGGCCAACCTGATGTCGCTCGGCGGCCTGGCGATTGCCATCGGCATGCTGGTCGATGCGGCGGTGGTGGTGGTGGAGAACCTGCAGGCGCGCCCCAGCTCGGGTACCGACGGCTCCGGCCGTCTGAGCCTGCACGACATCTTCCGCGCCGTGCAGGAGGTGGCGGTGCCAGTGGCCTCGGGCATGCTGATCATCATGATGGTGTTCGTGCCGCTGCTGACGCTGCAGGGCCTGGAGGGCAAGCTGTTTGCCCCGGTGGCCATCACCATCGTGTTTGCCCTGCTGACGTCGCTGCTGCTGTCGCTGACCGTCATCCCGGTGCTGGCCTCCTTCCTGCTGCAGGGCGGCCACCATGCCGCGCCGCCGTTGGTGCGCTGGTTGGAGCAGCGCTACGCCCGCGTGCTGGCGGCCGCACTGGGCCATGCCCGCACCGTGGTGATCGCCTCGCTCGGCCTGTTGCTGCTGGCCATCGGGCTGTACGCCTTGGTGGGCAAGTCCTTCATGCCGACGCTGGATGAGGGCGACATCATCATGCAGGTGGAGAAGCTGCCGTCGATCAATCTGGCGACCTCGGTGGCCATGGACCAGGCGCTGCAGCGGCGTGTGCTGGCGCAGGTTCCCGAGGTGCAGCGCATCGTGGCCCGTGTCGGTGCCGACGAGCTGGGGCTGGACCCGATGGGCCTGAACGAGACCGACAGCTTCCTGGTGCTCAAGCCGCGCAACGAGTGGCGCATGGGCAGCAAGGAGGAACTGCTGGACGAGCTGCGCAAGGTGGGCGCCGAGTTTGCCGGCGTCAACCTGAGCTTCACCCAGCCGATCGAGATGCGCACCTCCGAGATGCTGTCCGGCGTGCGCGGTGACGTGGCGCTCAAGATCTTCGGCAGCGATCCCCAACAGCTGACGCAGCTGGCGGAGCAGGCGGTGAAGGTGTTGTCGGGCATTGCCGGCAGCGAGGACGTGATCACGGTGAAGAACGAAGGCGTGCAGTACTTCCGTGTGGCCATCGACCGTGCGGCCGCGGGCCGGCTCGGCCTCTCGGTCGAGCAGATCCAGAATGACCTGCGTGCCATGGTCGAAGGCCACCCGGTCGGTACCGTGATGGTGGATGCGCGCCGCGTGCCGCTGTTGCTGCGCGGACCGGCTTCCGAGGCCATGACCCCGGCCACCTTTGCCCAGCTGCGTCTGCCCCTGGCCGACGGTCAGGCCATTCCGCTCAGCCACGTGGCCATGCTGGAGGTGGTGGACGGCCCGGTGAAGATCGAGCGCGAGAACAGTTCGCGCATGGCGGTGGTGCGCGCCAATGTGCGTGATCGCGACCTGGTCGGCTTTGTGGAGGAGGCCAAGGCGGCGGTGGCCAGCCAGATCCAGCTGCCGCCGGGCGTGCACCTCAGCTGGGGCGGCCAGTTCGAGAACCAGCAGCGCGCCGCGGCCCGGCTGGCGCTGGTGGTGCCGGTGGTGCTGGGGCTGATCGTGCTGCTGCTGTTCGCCACGCTGGGGACGCTGCGGCAGGCCCTGCTGGTGTTCGTCAACATTCCGTTCGCGCTGGTTGGCGGCGTGGTGGCCCTGGTGGTGTCGGGCGAGTACCTGTCGGTGCCGGCGTCGGTCGGCTTCATCGCGCTCATGGGCATCGCGGTGCTCAACGGCCTGGTGCTGGTGAC